>JAYTXS010000349.1:0-2967 GCA_043742845.1 Gammaproteobacteria bacterium | reverse complement strand
AGGAATTGCTCGCGGCGTTGGGCCCGATCACGCCGGCGGCTCTGCGCGTCTGAGGCGGCTGTTCTTGTACCCGTAGGCGAAATACACCGCAATGCCGATCGCGCTCCACAGCAGCAAGCGGATCCAGGTCGCGCCCGGCAGAAACCCGGCCATGACCGAACAGAAAGCCACGCCCATGAGCGAGGTGAACCACACCCACTTGACCCGGAACGGACGCGGCAGATCGGGCCGCGTATGGCGCAGCACCAGAACGCCCAGGCAGACGACGATAAACGCCACCAGCGTGCCGATGGACACCAGTTCGCCCAGGATGCCGATGGGCAGCAGGCCCGCAAAGGTCATCGCCAGCGCGCCGGTAATGAGCGTCGCGATATGCGGCGTGCGAAATTTCGGATGCACTTTGCCGAACAGCTTCGGCAGCAGGCCGTCGTGCGACATGGTGAGCCAGATGCGCGCCTGCGGGATGATCATGGTGATGATCACGGACGTGAGGCCGAACAGCGCGCCCCATATCACCCAGCTCGTGAGCCAGTGCAACTCCAAATGCGACTCCAGCGCCACCGCCACCGGCGCGGCGTCATTCAGCAGCTTGAAAGGCACCAGGCCGGTCATCACACTGGACATGAGAATGTACAGCACGGTGCAAATGGCGAGGCTGCCGAGCATGCCGATGGGAATGCCGCGCTGCGGGTTTTTGGCCTCCTGTGCGACCGTCGATACGCCGTCGAAACCGATATAGGCGAAGAAAATGATGCCCGATGCCTGAATGATGCCGGTCCAGCCAAACTCGCCGAAGGTACCGGTGTTTTCCGGTATGTACGGCACCCAGTTCGCAGGATTGACGAACTTGGCGCCGAACACGATCACGGCCAACACGATGCAGACCTTGATCATAACGATGACGGTGTTGACCACCGCCGATTCCTTGATTCCCTTGTAGCACAGGGCCGTGACGGCAAAGACGATGCCGATTGCCGGCAGATTGACGATGGCGCCCGTGGCATGCACCGAATATCCGACGCCGTCGGCCGCCAGCGGCGCCGAGCTCAGCCAGCCCGGAATGAAATTGATGCCGTAGAAATCAAGCAGCTTGATGAAGTAGCGGCTCCAGCCGACCGCGACCGTGGACGCGGCCATCATGTATTCGAGGATGAGGTTCCAACCCACGAACCAGGCGACGAATTCACCCAAGGTCGCGTAGCTGTAGGCGTAGGCACTGCCGGCCACCGGCACCATGGCGGCAAATTCCGAATAACACAGTCCGGCGAACATGCAGCCGATGCCGGCGATGATGAAAGAGATGACGATGGCGGGGCCCGCGTGTTGGGCGGCAGCAAGGCCGGTGAGCACGAATATGCCCGTGCCGATGATGCCGCCGATGCCGAACGCGATCAGTGCCGGGGTGCCGAGCGCCCGTTTCAGGCTTTTATCCGACGCCTCCTTTTGGTATTCGGCGATCGGCTTGGTTGCGAGCATCCCTTTTATATTCATTTGTTCACCGGATGTAGCCAAATTGGAGCAGCGCCGACTTTAGCATGTCACCGGCCGGCCGCGCCGCTGATGCCTTCTTGACGCCGCAACCGGATGTTGATCCACTCTACGGCCGCGGAAAAGGCCATCGCAAAATACAAGTAGCCGTTCGGTATTTCCAGATCCAGGGAGTCCGCGATCAACGCCGCTCCCACCAGCACCAGCGAGGCGAGCGCCAACACCTTGATCGTCGGGTAGCGCTCGATGAAGCTGCTCACTGCGGAGGCGACCACCATCATGACCAGCACCGAGGCGACGATGGCCGCAATCATGACCTCGATGTGTTTCGACAGCCCGATCGCCGTGAACACCGAATCCAAGGAGAACACGATATCGATGATGCCGATCTGCAAAATGATCAGCCAAAAGCCGTTCATCGCGCTCGGCTTGCGGCTCGTCTCTTTGCCGGTGAGCATGTCGCGAATTTCCATGGGACTCTTGATCACCAAGAACAGTCCGCCGCCGAATAAGATCAGATCGCGGCCGGATATTTCGTTGCCCAACACCGTGAACAGGGTAGCCCGCAAGCTGGCGATCCAAGTGATGGAGAACAGCAGCGCGATGCGCGTGATCATGGCAAACGACAGGCCGACGAATCTTGCGCTGCGCCGCTGCCCGCTCGGCAGCCGGTCGACCAGCACGACAAGAAAAATGATGTTGTCGATGCCGAGGACTATCTCGAGCACCGCAAGTGTCAGGAACGACAGCCAAGTCTGCGGGTCGAAGAGCAATGCCACCATGGTGGCCACTGTAGAGCCCTCTAGGGCAGCCCGTCCACTTCTTCGGGCTTCGTCAGCTTACGCTCCAGCAAATCATCCGTGCGCAGCCCGAAGTCCAGCGCCAGTGCCGCTGATATATAAATCGAGGAATAGGTGCCGGCGAGAATTCCGATCACCAGGGCGGCGGAGAAGGCATGCAGCGTTTCACCGCCGAAGAACAGCAGCGCGAGGACCACCAGCAACGTCACCAGCTTGGTCATCAACGTCCGCGACAGCGTCTGATTGATGGATTCGTCGATCACTTGCGAGATGCTGATCTTGCGCGCGGTGCGGGCACGCTCGCGGATACGGTCGAAAACGATCACGGTGTCGTTGAGCGAATAGCCGATTACCGCAAGAATCGCGGCGATCGCCGTCAGATCGAAAGTCATCTGGGTAAGAGCGAAGAAGCCGATGACGCAGATAGGGTCGTGCAGCACCGCTAGAATGGCGCCCACTGCCAATTTGGGTGTGAAACGGAACAGCACGTAGATCAGGATCAGGACCAAGGTGGCAAACAAAGCCCAGCCGCCTTTGACGAACAATTCCTGTCCCACCTGAGGTCCTACCACTTCGGTACTCAACAGCTTGACGCCAGGGTCAACCGTGCCGAATACCTCCAAAATATGCGCGCCGATTTGGTCACCCTTGGCGTTCGGATCCGGCGGCAATCGCACCA
>JAYTXS010000348.1:0-9041 GCA_043742845.1 Gammaproteobacteria bacterium | reverse complement strand
ACTTCCATGCTCGGATACAACGCGGCGGCCAGCGTTCCGACCAGCATCATCCAGGTCCCGCCGATGAAGGCGCCTAGGTAAGTCCACCAGAATGACGCTGCCACTCCCACGTTGCGCGGCAGGTAACGCGAGTAATCCGAGACATAAATCGACCAGGCAATCTGGTACGAGGCGGCCGCGAAGAATTGCACCAGAAACGGCACCACGCTGAAGCCGCGCAGCGAGATTTCCTGCGCCGGCAGATGGCCCCGAAACAACACGGCCACTGTGAAGATCAGCAGCGCGACGATCAGCACGTACGCCACCCAGCGCTGCGCGACGTGGATCAAGTCATAGCCGATAACCGCCAGCGACACTGACAGCACGGTGAACACTACAATGATCAGCGTTCGATCGCCGCCGAATAGCGATTGCACGGTCTGCGCCGCGAGGATTTGATTGAATGCGTTGAAGCCAATATAGGCGAACAGCGCCACACCCCACACCAGCAGCGCGCCGATATAACCGAACTGCGGGCGCGACTGAATCATCTGCGGCAGGCCCAGCTGCGGGCCCTGCGTTGAATGAAACGCCATGAAGAAAGTGCCGAAGGCACAACCGAACAGCACCGCAAGCGCCATCCACAGCAAGTGCCCGCCGAGTGCGACGCCGACCACGCCGGTGGCCACGGTCGCCAGGTGCGCGTCGCCGGAAAACCACACCGGCCATAGATGCCATACCTTGCCATGCCGTTCAGCGATCGGCACGTAGTCGATCGAGCGCGTCTCAATGGTCAATTCGGCGAATTTTACGGTCACCTGCCCCTCTTAATTTTTAGAATCGCCGAAAAATACTAACACCACTGCGCCGATCCCGTGCGCCTCAACGGCAACCTTGCACGTCCGCTTGTAATTACTTAACGATACCGTTAATATTCTTGTATATCGTTAATCTTTAACGAAGGAGATCAGCATGAAACCCACTCCCAGCGGTTGGCCGCGATTGTCCAGCGCTCTTTTCTATCAGGACGCCGCGGCGGCCATCGATTGGCTGTGCGACGCCTTCGGCTTTTCGGTGCGCCTCAAAGTGGAGGGCGACAACGGCCGGATCGAACACAGCGAACTGACCTACGGCGAAGCCTTGATCATGGTCGGCCAGGAATCCTTGGACTCGGAGAAGATTTGGAAACGGACGCTGCGCAGCCCCAAGTCCCTGCAGGGTGCGTGCACCCAAACCCTCATGCTGTTCGTCGATGATGCCGCAGCGCATTGCGCCCATGCCCGCGCTCGCGGCGCGCGCATCGTCGATGAACCCACGACTCACGACTACGGCGAAGACTATTGGGCTGACTTGAGCTACGGGGCGCTCGACCCGGAAGGCCACTTGTGGTGGATAACCCAGCGCCTGCGCAACCCGCCCCAGGTCTGAAGCGGCTGACCTGCGTGCCGCCACTTCCGGCAAGACCCTATCTGGATGCGGCCTTTACGGCCCTGTCCGACCCGTCACGGCGTGAAATGATCCGTACCCTGTTGCAAAAGCCGCAGCGCGCCGGCGAGTTGGCGCAAAGCGTTAACATGAGTCCGCAGGCGCTGAGCCGTCACTTGCGCGTGCTGCGCAACGCGGGCTTGATCTTCGAGGAAGGCGTCGAGACCGACGCACGGGTGCGTATCTATAGCGTGCAACCCGCCGCCTTTCAACCGGTGCAGCAATGGCTGGCTCAGGTAGAAGAACTGTGGCGCCAACAACTGCATGCCTTCAAAGCATACGCCGAGAGCTCCCCTCGCAACCGCAAGGCCAAGGAGCGCAGATGACGGGCGACCGCGCACGCGTCAGCGTTGCGCTCGATGTGCCGCCATCCTTGGCGTTCGCGATCTTCACCGAGGAGATCGATCGCTGGTGGCGCCGCGGCAGCAAATTTCGACATGCCGGGGCTCGCCGTGGGTTGTTGTGCATCGAGCCCGAAGTGGGCGGCCGTCTGTTCGAGTCCATCGATGCCGGTGGCGACCCGACGGTGGTGGAAGTAGGTCGGGTGCGGGTCTGGGACCCGCCGCAACGGCTGGCGTTTACGTGGCGCAATGTCAATTTCGCCCCGGATGAATGCACCGAAGTAGAGGTTGAATTCGTCCCTATCCCCGCGGGCACGTTGGTGACGGTGACCCATTACGGGCTATCCGCGTTGCCGAACGATCATCCTGCCCGCCATGGACTGCAAGGAGCAGAGTTCAGCCGGATGATGGGACTTTGGTGGGGCGAACAGATGACCTCGCTGCGCCTGATTTGCAGCACGAGCGGCAAGCCCCGCTCATAATCCCAAGACCACCACCTTGCCGTTGACTTTGGGCGTGGGCCAAATAGGCGAAGTCATGCCTGCGGCGACGGCGATCTTTTGCCCCTGGCCCGTGTCATAAGTAATCACACCGCCGCCGATGGCGCCGCCGAGATCGGTCGACCAAAGCTTCTTGCCGGTCACCGAGTCGAACGCATAGAAATTGCCGCCCATGTCGCCGAACAACAGCAGGCGGCCGCTGGTCGGCGTCACCCCACCCATAATAGGAAAAGGCGCGTGGAACTGCCATTTGCGCTCGCCACTCACGGCATCGGACGCGGTCAGCCAACCGCTCCAACGCTTAACGTCGTCCATCTGGCCAAAACCGTCCGTGGCCCCGCTCCACGCCTGGCCGGTCTTCACATTCGCCAGCGATGCGGCCGGCGCCAAACGCACCGTCGTGCACCAATCCACCTCCCCGGTGAAAAGGAGATTGTCCGCGGGATCGAACGCCGCACCGTTCCACTCCGCGCCGCCCTGCGTGCCTGGGCAAAATCGAGTGCCCTGCGCCGTCATCGGTGCCTCAACGTTGGCCACTGTGGTGACCGGCTTTCTAAATACCGTCGCGCCGCTGCCGAGATCGATGAGATACAAATGGCCGTCTTTCGGCGCCTCGGCCAGCATTCGGTGGCCCCTATTGCTCAAAAACAGCACCGGCGCGCTAGATACATCCCAATCGTGATAATCCCGCTTCACCAACTGGAAATGCCTCTGGTACGCACCGGTCTTGGCATCAAGCACCACGATCGAGCTGGCCAGCAAGTTATCCCCCGGGCGTGCGGCCTTGACGAAATCCGGAGCAGGATTACCGCCTGGCACATACAGCAATCCCTTGGCCGCATCTAACGAATACGAAGTCCAAGTCGCTGCGCCGGTAATCGGGATACCCTTGGTGTTCTTCCACGACGCCGCAGCTTCGGCAGGCATTCCCGTCGCTTGCGTTCCACGCACTACGTCGCCCGGCGCGGCGGCGCCCGGCGCGGCGGCGCCCGGCGCCTTCGGCACCATGTAAAACTCCCATACGATGCTTCCGGTCTTGGCATCGAGGCCGTACATCCGCCCTTTCACTCCCTTGTAATCGCCGCCCGCGGTGCCTATGAAAACCATGCCATTCCAGGCGATGGGCGCGGCCGGTACCGACTCGCCCTTCGTGGGATCCGCGATGACCGTCGACCATAGCGGTTTACCATTCTTCGCGGTGTAGGCGATGACGCGGCCATCCACTGTTCCGCGAAATACCCTGCCATCCAGCCAAGCCAGTCCGCGATTGACCTTCAGGGGACCCGAGGCGAACTCCGCATGCGCGCGCCAATTCTGCTTGCAGGTGTTGGCGTCGATGGAAATCGTGTCATGCTCGGTGGTCGCGAGCAGCGCACCGTCGACCTCCAACAACCCGCTTTCGAACGACACCTGTTCGCCGGTATCGAAGCTGCAGAGCACTTTAAGACCGGACACATTCTTGGAATCGATGGCGTCGAGCGTCGCGTAGCGCTCCGATGTCAGCGTGTTGTTATAGCTCGGCCAATCCTTGAACGCTGCAATGACGAGTGCCGGACAACCCACTAAAGCTGCCGTCGCGACGAGAGTATTGAGTTTGATATTCATGAGCCTTCCTGAAATTCGCGACTGTTTGAACATGCCACTTCCTCAGCATGCAGTATTTCACCGGCCCTTTGCCGACGTCCAGCGCTTGCATGATGGCCATACTGTAGGCTTCCTCCTACAGACGCAGGCCATAGTCTTTGCCATTCTCGGCGCTCATGCATGATGCGTCTCCGCCCACCGTAAATCTCGACACTGCCGCAGGGCTCCCAAAAGCCAGCGGGCTGTCGCCGTCGACCAAGGGAAATCTCGACCTGCTCGAAACCTTCAAGCAGCGAGAAGAGACGGAAATCTCCCGCGCGCAACAGCGCATCGAGCGCATCAGCGCTTTCTTCGGCAGTCCCGCCTATTTTGCATTCGCCATGCTGTTCATCCTGGCGTGGATCGCAATCAATATCTGGGGAAATAATGCCGGCTGGCATCCCATTGATGCACCCCCCTTCTTTCTGCTGCAGGGTTTGGTGTGCTTCAACGCCTTGCTGCTGACGGTCGCAGTGCTCATCCGCCAAAACCGCATGGCGCACGTCGCCGAGCACCGTTCGAATCTTGATCTGCAGATCAATCTATTGAGCGAACATAAGGTGACCAAGATTCTGCAGATTGTGGATGAGCTGCAGCGCGAGCTGTCGGCGCTGCGCAAACGCCCCGACCTGGAGGTGGCACATATGACCAAGCCGGCCGACACTCATGCCTTGATGCACGCGATCAAGCAGAAACAAGACGACCGCCTTAAGGACAAGTGAAGACCCCCGAAGCCACGAGAACGGCTTCGGGGGAGTGCTTTTCTATCCGTCACTTGCCGGAGGCGTTCCTGGTCTTCTCTATGAAGGCAGCGACATTCGCGTGCAGCGCCTTCAAGTCCGGCTCATGTGCGTAGACCATGTGGCCCGAAGTGTAGAAATGCATCTCGATGTTGCCTTGCAAAGCGCTTTGTATGGGCAGCTGATGCAACTCATACACGGCTGCAAAGTACGGTGTGGCGAGATCGTAGTAACCGCCGTTCAACTGCACCTTCAGGTTCGGGTTCTGCTTCATGGCGACCGCAAGATCCGGCATGACGTTGACGGGACCGGCAACCTTGGTCGAGGAACCCGGCGGCTGGTGCAGCATGTCCCAGACCTTATCCACATCGAACATCTCTGCCTTGTAGGTTTTATGATCACCGAATTTGAGCGTAGTCCGCACGTAATCGTTGAATGCCGACACGTAGGCCGAGGATATGGCGGCTGATTGCGGATCGTACTCGGCCTCCTTGCTCATGGGGTCGAGGGTTGGGCCGGCAAATCTTGTATCGAGCCGCCCGGTCGTGAGATCGCTTCCCAACAGCGTTTTTTCGAATTCGCCGCCGTTGACACGCAGATTGGCGCGCTCGATGTATTCAGCGGGCAACCCGGTGTAGCCGTGCATCTTGGCCGCGATCTGCGTTTTGCGTTCGGCGCTCAGCGTGGATCCCGCCGCCAGCGCCTGCAGGTAATCGGTCATCGCAAAATTCTCAACTTCTCTCAGCAGAGGCTCGAGCGCCACGGGTTGATTCGGCAGCTTGTGGTGGTACCAGGCCGTGGCCGCATAAGTCGGAAGCACCAGTGCATAAGGCAGGTCAACGCCGGGATTGAATTGCGGCTGGTCGGCGCTCGTGTCGAAGTTCAATATCTGCGACAACAAAATGATGCCGTTCAAATCCAGAGACTTCTCACCCTGCAGAATATTGGCCAGCGCCGCGGAGCGCGTCGTGCCGTAGCTCTCACCGAACAAATACTTCGGCGAATTCCAGCGATCATGGCGCGACAAGAACTCAACGATGAAATTGGCGAATGCATGCGCGTCCTCATCGACGCCGTAGAATGCCTTCTCCTTGTCCGCTCCGCGCAAATGCCCGAATCCCGTGCCGGGCGCATCGATGAAAACCAAATCACTCACGTCGAGCAAGCTGTATTCGTTATCGACGAGGCGATACGGAGCCGCGGGGCTGTGGGAGTCGTCCGCCGTCACCACCCGTTTCGGCCCGAACGCGCCCATGTGCAGCCAGACCGTGGACGAACCCGGCCCGCCGTTGTAGAGAAAAGTGATGGGCCTATGGGTATCCGGCTTGTCGCCTCGAAAATACGCCACATACGACATTCCCGCTTCGGGCGGTTGCGGCGGCGGCGGCAGGCTCTTGTCCTCCCGCATCGGCGGAGCATCATCGTCCATCGGGTCCTTCACATGCACGACCAGGATGCCCGCTTCGGACTGATAAGGGAGCGCACGTCCGCCGATCGTGACGGACGCCTGCACGGTCTTGGACTCATCGCGCAAGTACCGCGGCGACTCGGTGGGCTCAGCAACCACCGCTATTTTGGCTGCCGGCGCATCGCCGGGAGGTAAACGATCGGCGCCGGACGACAAGGATGCTGCCAGCATCGCACCCACCATGCACGAACCAGCCAACAGTCGAATCTTAAACGTCATCATTTATTCTCCGCAGCGGCAAAGCGCCATTGTATGCGTTCGGAGTTCCTCGCTACTAATAATCGAACTGATACAGCAAGCCGACGCTGCTGCCCGGATCATTCTCCGGCGTGGTCCCGATCAGCGTGGCGGTGCCGTTGCCTAGTCGGGTCTGCAGCTTCAAGTGCTTGGTCAGGTCGACGTCCGCCTCGATCTGGCTGGTCCCTGTCGTACTCTGCTTCGCCTCGACGTACACGCGCTTGGAGATGTAGCGCCCGGCCTCGATACTGGCGCCGGAGTTCTCGGGACCGGCGGCGGTGTTGCTCGTGCCGGCACCGATGGTCAGACGATCCAGTCCCAAGCTCTTCTGCAATTTGACCAACGGATTGAGCCCGCCGCCGCCGCCGACGCCGCTCAATGTCGCGAGCGCGGCTCCGACCTGAGCCAACTGCAGCGCCGACAGCTGCGAACCTGACACCCCGAACAGCAAGCGGGCCATGATTTCATCCTGCGCCAGACCCGAGCTGCTGGTGAATTCGAATTGCGGTGAGTCTGCATAGCCGCTGATGGCCAGGGTGACGGTCGCATCGGCGACAGTGGCTTCCGCTTTGAAATCCAAAGTCGGATCGATCTTGTTCTTCAGACCCGCGCCGTTGAAGGTCACCCTGCTCTCGGTCGAGAAGTTGAGCCTATTGCCGGACAGCGTGAAATTGCCGCGCTTGAGGTCGAATTCACCGCTCACGAAAGGCGAATCCGTCGTGCCGCCGACATGTAGATCGCCGTACATTTCCGCATCGATGCCGCGTCCCTGCACCAATATCTCCTGCGGCGCCTGCACCGCGACGTCGAGGCCGATCACCAGCGGCTTGTCGGGAACCGGAGGTGCCGTCTTGCCCCGCCTGCGCACGTCGAGCACCGCCACGTTCGACGGCAGTCCGTTCGGAATTCCGATCAAGGTACGGTTCAGGTGAACCGTACCTGCAATGTCGAGCCGCTCACGTGCGGTACCGCTAATGTGCAGATCCGCATTCAGATTAGCGGTCACCAATTTGCTCACCAGCGGCTGCGCATTGAGCGCCGTGATCTGAAGATCCACCGGCATGCCCTTTTGTAACACACCCACCTTGCCTGTCATCGAGACCGTTCCCGGTGCGGCGGTGGCGGTGAAGCTCTGGATCTGCAAAGTGCCTGCACTGCCGACGATGGCGGCATTGATATCCGTCAGACCCACCCCGCGCGCATAGTCGCGCACGCTGCCCTTGGCCAGATTCACCGTTCCCTCGATCTGCGGCAGCGCGACACTGCCGCTCACTTTGGCATCGACCGCGACTTCGCCCGCGGCGTGCTGACCACGGGCCTCGAGCAATGGATTGATCATGCCGACATCGAGTTTGCCCTTGATGGTCAAATCCAATGCACCGTCCGCCGACAGCGGCGCCTTACCCGTGACACTGAGCTGCGACGCGGTGCCCGCCACCAGATGCGCATCGACGTCCGCCGTGTCGCCGCGCAATTGCGCCGTCGCCGTCACGTCGAGCGGCGGCAGACCAAAGGCTGCATCGTCCGCCGCGGTCAAGCCCTTTGCGATGAGGCGTAGCTCGCCGCTGGGGGCCGCCAAGGTGCCCTGCAGCTGCGCGTGCGCGGCAATGCTTCCCGATTCCATCAAGCCCGGAATGAACGAGTTGATCAACGAGGCGCGCGCCTCCAGCAGCGATGCCTGCAGGTCGAGCGCCGGCGTGATTTCGCCCTTGAGTTCAAATACCGCCGTTTGTGCCGCTATCTTTAGATCATCGATGGCTACGCCGTTCGCCAGCGCAATCCGCGACGGCGACACCAGATGCAGCTTCAATCCATGATAATCGGCCGCCGCGGTTTGCACGGCAACCGAGCGCGTGCCGAGATCTACCGATCCTACCGCCGACAAGCTTGCCTTGGCGCCGCGAAATTTCGGCAGTTGCACCTCGAGCTTGAAGCCCATTGCGTCGCTGTCGCCGTCCGCGGCCAACTGCGCGTTGCCCACCCATTCTCCAACCGCCACATCGCGAGTGTCCACGTGCAACTGCGCGTGAGTTCGGCCATGCTCTGGATGCAGCATGACAGTTCCCGTCAGGCTGCCTTCGACCACGCTGCCGAGCAGGTCCTGCAAATCCGCGAGCTGCGCGACGCTGAGGCGCAATTGCCCCTGGGTTTGTGCGTTAGCCGTGGCTATGCTCAGATCGCCATCGACATGAGCGCTCTTCCAATCTGCGCGCTTGACCAGCGCTCGGACCAACCCGGCTTGGCTACGCTCGACCGCAACGTCTATATCCACCGGCGCCCCGTCGAACGACCCTTGCGCCACCAAGGTGCCGCTCGGTGCGGCGGGCAAGCCGCGCAACTTAATGGCCGCTGTCACGGTGCCCATGGGTGAGTCCCGCAGTGCAAGCGTGGAAACGATCTTGGCTTCAACGGCAAGCGCATCGGTGAGTCCATTCAGAGAGCCCGAGCCTTGCAGCGTGCCGGCGAGCGCCGGCGACAGCGTCTTTAGATCCGCAACGTTCACCTGCCAACGCGCGCTCAATGTTTGGCCGCTATGTTTCGGCGAGTTCTGACTCTGCGACCCGCCGCCCACTCGCGAAATGACGCCGTTCGCACTGATCGACAGCGCGCGGCCGGCGACTTGCAAGCTTTCGAGAGTGATCTCCCCAGCGGTCAGAGTGCCGGCTAA
>JAYTXS010000347.1:0-10030 GCA_043742845.1 Gammaproteobacteria bacterium | reverse complement strand
TCGCGGCGGCAATGCGCGGCGCCGATTTCATTTCTCCCGATGACGTCAAGGAGGTGCTGCCCAGCGTGATTTCGCATCGCCTGGTGTTGGCGCCCGAGGCAATGCTCGAAGGCGCATCTACCCACTTCGTTGTGCAGAGGCTGCTGGATCAGGTGCCGGTGCCGCGTTGAAGTCATGAGCCTGCGGATCAATTCCCTGTTGCTCGTGCTCCTGACGGCCGTCATTGCCGTGATGGGGGATTGGAGCGGACAGCCGTCGGCCTCGAGACTGTGGTTGTTGCCGGCCGCGCTGTTGCTGCTCGGCCTCGCCTATGAGTCGTGGTTCGTGTCGCGCAGCGCCGTGACCTTGCGATTGGAACCGCCGCAACGCTTTCTGCTCGGCCGCGCCGCTAGTATTCGATTCATCTTCGCGCATGCCGTGCGGCGCACTCTTGCGCTCGAATTGGCACCGGCGGCTCCCGACTATTTCGACATGGACGCAGGCACGGTGTCGCTGCGCATCGGCGCCGGCGGGCCGGCCGGCATCGAGCGGCAGGCCAGCGCGGGCCGGCTGGGCGTTTTCGAATGGCCTGCGCAGCGAGTGCGGATCTGCGGACCGCTGCGGCTGGCTTGGTGGCCCCAGCAACTACGGGTCGCTCAGCAAGTGCGGGTGGTGCCCGACTTGTTCGACAGCGCAACCGACGCGAAGGGCATGGCGGCGGCCGGCGTTCGGTCCGGAACGCTACAAGGCAGCGGCGCGGAAGTGCTGCGGCTGCGCGAATACCGCTCTGGCGATCCGCCGCGCATCGTCGATTGGAAAGCCACCGCCCGCGCCGGCCGATTGATCAGCCGCGATTTTGCGCAGGATCACCGCCTGGAGATCGTCATCGCCGTCGATGCGGGGCGCGCGAGCGCCTTGCGTGCGGGCGCACTGGACCGTTTCGGCCATTATGTGAACGTCGCGGCGCGTCTGGCGCAGTATGCGGCCGGACAGGAGGACCTGGTCGGGCTGATCATTTATGCGGACCGGCCGCTGGCGGTGCTGGCTCCCGCCCGCGGCGCTGCGTCAGTGGCAAAGCTGCGCTCCTTGTTGGCGGGTGCGCGCATCGAACGCACCGAATCGAACCCCTTGTATGCGGCGCTGCGCGTGCGGTCGCTAGTGCGCCAGCGCAGTCTCGTCCTGCTGCTCACTGATGTGGACGATACGACGGTGGCAAGCCAGTTGGCACAGGCCGTGCGCCTGTTGTTGCCCAAGCATCTGCCGTTCATTGCCGGTCTATCGAGCGGCGCAGCCGAGACCATGGCGAGCTCACCGGCCAAGCATTGGCTCGATCCCTATCGTAGCCTCGCGGCACAGGAATATTGCACCGGCCTCGAGCGCAAGGTGCGGGCGTTGAATGCACTGGGTGCGCCGGCTCTGGTGGCGAAGCCGGATCAGCTGGAACGGGCAGTGTTCGCGGCGTACGCGAATTTCCGGCGCTCGAAGCGCGCTTAGGCGCGTGCGTCGCTGGAATCGAGAGCGCTGCGCTTGAACAAGCCGCCGCTCATCAGGATACACATCACGACCCAATACGACACACCGATAGTGATGCGGCTGGCGAGCGGAAACCCAGGGTCCGGCGACACGAAGCCTTCGATGAGCCCGCATCCCACCAGCAGCGCCGCGCACAGCAGGAGCACAGGCGCGACGCGGTGTGCGCAGGCCTGAAACGAATCGCGGCGTGTGGCCATGGTCGGTCGAATGACGGACTCGCCCAGCGCCACGCCGGCGGCCCCGGCCACGCAAATGACGGATAGCTCCACCGGCCCGTGGGCAATAATGAAGCTGAACAGAGCGCCCGCCAAGCCATGCTGATGCACGAAGGCGAACACCGCGCCGAGCATCAAGCCGTTCAGGGCGACGAGATAGAACGTGCCGAGGCCGAAGAATATTCCGGCGCAGAACGCCAGCACGCTGACCACGATGTTGTTTGCCAGAATGCCGATCGACATGACCGATGACGGAGTAATATTCAGAATCCCTTCGGTCCATAAATGCCCCTGTTCGACTCGCGCGATCATCGCTTCGCCGGCGAACAGTCCGATCAGCATGGGGAAGCGGGTGATCAGCCACCAGCCCGCGGCTGCGCTCACCGACATCAGCAGGGCCATGCCGGCAATGCGCGCGCGTAGTTCCATCGCGGCCCGCGGAATGTCTGTGCGCAATAGATCGAGCAGCCCCGCCGTTGCGCCGCGTGGCCTGCGGCTGATGAGCTCGTGCAATTCGGCGTACAGGGATTCAAGGCCGGCGGTTGCCCGGCTACCGGGTGCCAGCCGCCGCGCCGTCGCCAAGTCTCTCGCCAGCCCGCGGTAGGCTTCGACCGCACCCAAGGCCTGCTCCAGAGTGGCGCGCCGCCGCAGCCGCAACGAGGCGGTGTTCTGGACTAAACCACGCCAAGTGGCCGCGCGGGCGATGACCCAGGCGCGCATGTCGGCTTGTTCAGCCATTGCCGGCAGGTCCCGGTGCCTTCAGCAGCGCGAGCAAGCGTGCGTGCAGATCGACCTCGCTGAGAGCCGACCAGCGCGTGGCATCGCTGCCTGGATCCAAGCGTTCCAGCAGCGAGCCGGCGATGTGTCTTTTGCTGTCGGATCCGAGTGTCGGCCAGCGCTCTAGGATCTGGTCCACCAATTCCAGGGTGTCGAGTGGCAGGTGCGAGCCCGCCAAGTCCTCCAAGCGCGCCAGGGATTTTCCGGCTGCGCCATCGTCCACGACCAGCAGCGTGCCGGCAGCCATATCGCCGATTCGCACCCGGTTGGACGTGACGAAACAGGTCACGAGACCGATGACATACAGCGTGGGCAGGCTGTCGATGAGGCGAAACAGATTGCGGATCAGCAGCGCTGCGGTGCTGGGCGTGCCGCCACTGCGATTGACGATGCGCAGGCCTGCCATGCGCTTGCCCGGCGTCCTGCCGCGCATAGCGACCTCCAAGATGGGGTGGTACAGGAAATATAGGATCATCGCCGGCAGCAAGCTCAGCAGAGCATCGTGCGAGCGGGCGCCCAAGCTGAGCCTCAGTGCATAGGCCGCCACCAGCAGCCAGGCGCCGGCGAGCAGCAGCCTTATGTGCCAATCGATCACGAATGCGTAGCTGCGATTTCCCGGGCCCGCGATAGTCAGCATCAGATCGATGCCGGTCACACTTTGTACCGAGATCTGTTCGTCCACGCCGTTACTTTTGCGCGCGCGCGGCCGAGCGCAGCATGGCGAATGCCGCATAAGCAATGACCACGATCACCAGCCAGCGCAGCGCTACGAGCGGCAGACTCTTGACGATGTAGGCGGCGATGAGCACGCCGCTCACGCCGCCGAAGACAAGGCCGATCGAAGGTCCCCAGGCGAACTTGCCGGTCTGAAAAAAGCGCAGGCTGGCTACGGGTTGCAGCAGCGCGCACGAACCCATCATGATGGGAAATGCCGCGATGGGATGCATGCCGAGCAGCGCCAGCGTGATCATGCAGGGCGCATACAGTCCGATGCCGGCGCTCATGAGCGCGCCAAAAATAAAATTGGTGGCGACTGCGAAGCCGAACTTCCAGCCGCCGAGACTCATCGCCGTGCCCCCACCGGGCAGCGCGTGCAGGTTGATGGCGGCAAACACGATGCCGGCGATCAGCAGGGCGGCGCCCATCGTGAATTGAATCGCGCGGCGCGGCAGGCGCGCCACCACACCTGCACCGAGCCACGCGCCGGCCGCCGCGCTGCCGACGGCGGTAACCAGCAGCACAGGATCGACCGCAATGGCGGTGACGAAAATCAACGATTCGGCGATCGCCGAGGGCGTATGTCCAACGTTCAGCGTGCCGGGAATCAATTCGTCGGCCACGATGCCGCGCAATTTGTATATGGCCGTGGTCGGTGCAAACGACCCGATCCCCAAGGTATCGAAGAAATCCGTGACCAAACCGATGCCAAGTTCCAGGGGCGTCGGCCAGCGCAACGTGGCACTGCGTCGCGCCGCGTAAATTGCGCCGATGATGAACGCCGCACCGGCAAGACCAATGGCTGCGTAAAAGACGATGAGTGCGGCATTCATCTTCGTAATATACCCGTTGGGGGACATAAATTAACGGCCGGCGCGTAACTGTGTTCAGTTTGCGGCCGTTGTCGTACACTAGCCCGCAAGAAGGCGTACAGCCTCTGAAAGCCGCGAGGGAAATCGGGAATGCGGGTATGAAGCGACGCCGCCGGCGCCGCCCGCTTGACGTCAGCAGTTCGCAACATCAGTGCGAAGAGAGGCCTAACTAAATGACAACCAGTATTCTAAGGGCGACGCCCATGGTAATCGGTGCGTGGTTCGCCGCCTCGGCGTGCGCAGCCGAATTCCCGACGCCGCTGCCGCCCGACAGAGTTCAGAAAGTCGAAACCCTACCTGCCAAGTATCCTACGACTTGGGCCTGGCTCAACTATGCCGGCGATCGCATCGAGTTGCGCAACGTCGGCGGCGACAGCCGCGAGGTCAAAGCTCAATTGCAGGCGCGCGACTCATCCACCTTGCTGGTGGCCGACAAGCGTCCGGAAGTGTATGTGGCTGACACCGTCTGGTCGCGCGGTTTGCGCGGCACGCGCACCGATTTCATCACGGTCTACGATACGCACACGCTCAATCCGATCGGCGAAATCGTACTGCCGGGAGGCAAGCGCGCGCTGATCACCGCCCAAGAGGGAATGTTGACGTTCACCGATGATCAGCGCATGGCCGTGGTGTTCGATTTTACGCCCGCCTCATCCGTGACCATCGTCGATTTGGTGAATCGCAAGGTACTCGGTGATGTGGAGATTCCGGGTTGTTCGCTGGTGTACCCGAGCGGCGCCCGCGGCTTCTCCACTCTGTGCTCGAGCGGCAACCTGCTGAGCGTTCGATTGGACGCCAAAGGTGCGGTCGTCGGACGCAGCGAGACCAAGGCATTCAATCCGCTCGATACCGACCCGCTGTTCACCGCATCGACCATCGTCGGCGGCGTGCGGTACTTCCCGAGCCTGCACGGTCGCATCCAGCCCGTCGATATGCGCAGCGACGATGTCAAGGTGCTGCCCGACTGGCCGCTGGTGACGGCGGCGGACGCCGAAGGCCAGTGGCGGCCGAGTGGCTGGCAAATCGTCGCCGGCGATGAGCAGAAACTTCTCTATGTGCTCATGCAGTCGGGTGCGCACGAGGGCACTCATAAGGATCCGGGCAACGAGGTATGGATCTTCAATACCGCGACCAAGACCCGGATCAAGCGGCTACGGTTGGTGCACCCCGGTTCTTCGATTTCGCTGACCCATGCAACCGAACCGTTGCTCTTGGTCCAGGCGGGCCAACTTCTCGACGTCTACGATGCGCGCGAAGGCGCGTTGATTCGCAGCATGGATCTGCCGGGACTGCATACCCGGATGCAAATCGAGCCGCTGCGCTGATGCTGACCGCGGCAACCATAGGAGAGTAAGAGTGGCTCAATTCGATCGACTGACGGAAAAAGTGTTGCGCGGCTTCGCGGGCCGCACCTCGCGGCGCAACTTGTTCAGCGTGCTGGGAGGCTTTCTTGCCGGCGCCGCCGCTTTGCCGTTGTTGCCGGTGGCGCGCGCGGGGGAGGGTGAAGCCAACGGGTCCGATCCCAATTCCGGCGTGCTTGCGCCGCGCTTCAGCGGCAATGCGCAGGACCCCGGGGATGTGACCAAGTGTGACTATTGGCGGTATTGCGCCATCGACGGCTCGCTGTGTTCCTGTTTCGGCGGAACCGTGACCTCCTGTCCGCCCGGTACGGAAATGTCGCCAATCACCTGGATTGGCACTTGCAGCAATCCGGCGGATAAGCGCAATTACATCATTTCCTACAACGATTGCTGCGGCGGGGTCGCATGGGGCCGCTGTGCCTGTCAGAACAACCAGGGCGATCGACCCTTGGTGCGGCCGTCGAACAACAACGAGATCACCTGGTGCTTCGGCACCAAGAGCCAGTCGTATACCTGCACAGTGGCACTCGTATTGGGTGTAGCGGTTGACCAGAAGTAGACGCGTCTACCGCACCTTGGCCGGCGCGCTGCTGACCGCGGCGGCGCTGGCGTCGGCGGTATTGGCTGCGGCGAGCGACTCTGCCGACGAACCGAACGGTGCGCCGTCCGGGGTCGAGAACACGCAGCGGGCGTGGCAGCATTGGACCCTCAACTGCCAAGGATGTCATCGGCCGGATGGTACCGGCACCGACCAAACCGCGCCGAGTTTGGCGGGTACCGTGGCGCGCTTCCTGGCGGTACCCGGCGGTCGCGAGTATCTGAGCCGCGTGCCCGGCGTGGCGGCCTCGGCACTGTCCGATGCGGACCTGGCCGAAGTCATGAATTGGATGCTGTGGCGATTCGACAAAGAACATCTGCCGGCGGATTTTAGACCGTACACGGCGGCTGAGATCGGGCAACTCCGCACGCGCCCTCTGCGTCTCGAAGCGTCGCAGATACGCGCGGATTTACTCAAGAAGGCGGATGAGTCCTTCTCACGCTGACGCCGCCGGCGAAGGCGCTGCCTCCCTCAAACGCTCCCTAGGCTACTGGGATCTGGTTCTCTACGGTCTGGCGTACATCGCGCCCTTCGCTCCTTTCAGCACATTGGGCTTCGTATGGAGTGAATCCAACGGCCTGATAGTGCTTGCCTACGTGCTAGGGGCGGTGTGCATGTACTTCACCGCACAAAGCTACGCCACCATGACCGAAACGCTGCCCACGGCCGGTTCGGTGTACGGCTTCGCGCGCCAGTCGCTGGGCACCTTCCCCGGCTTCATCGCCGGCTGGATGATTCTGTTGGATTATCTGTTGATCCCTGCATTCGTCTATGTGCTGATTGCGGTGGCATTGGAGACTCTGCTGCCGGGCGTCGATCGGGGAGTCTGGATCGTTTCGATGGTGGCCATCACCACCGCCGTCAATTGGTTCGGCATCACGGTGACTTCGCGCGCCAATTTCATCTCGGTGGCGCTGCAGGTCATCATCATGATCGGGTTTCTGATTCTGGGGGTCATCGCGTTGTACTCAGGCAAAGGCAACGGCGCGTTGACCCTCAAGCCGGTGTTCGACGCCGCTACTTTCGACGCCGGCAAGATATTCAGCGCTACGTCGATTTGCATCATGTCGTTCTTAGGATTCGACGCGGTATCGACTCTGGCCGAGGAGGTCGAGGGCGGCGACCGGCGCGTGGTCGGCAGAGCCATCATCGCGGTATTGGTGTTGTCCGCGGTATTCTTCGTGGCCGTTACCTGGGTGCTCGGCAACCTATTGCCCGGAATCGTCATCAAGGATCAGGCGGCCGCCGTATACGAATTGGCCGCCTGGGCCACCGGCTCATGGACCGCGGCGGTGCTGGCTTGGGCCTATGCCGGCATCGTCGGGCTCTCCAATGCGCTGCCCATGCAAGTGGGGGTGGCGCGGGTGGTGTTCGCCATGGGACGTGATCGGCAGCTGCCGCGAATATTGGCGCGCGTCCATCCGCGCTACCACACGCCTTACATGGGCATGCTGGTCACCGCCGCGCTGTCGCTCGGTGTGGCCGTGTACATGAAAAACCGGCTCGACGATCTGGCTTCCGTAGTGAATTTTGGCGCGCTCAGCGGGTTTCTGTTCCTGCACATCTCGGTGCTCGCGTATTTCTGCATCAAGCGGCGTTCGACTGCCTGGATCAGGCATTGGGTGGTGCCGATCTGCGGGATCATCGTCGTGCTCGCGGTGTTCTCCGGCATGAGCGCGCTTGCCGTCCGGGTGGGGTGCACCTGGTTGGCGGTGGGCCTGGTGTACGGGCTGGTGCTGAAATCGCTGCACCGCGACGAACTGCGCGCGCCGCTGTAGCCGCTTAAGGCGAGTCGCCCTCGATTAGGGGGCACGATTGCGGGAATCGCGCCCGTAGTAATCGGGATAGTCGTTGGAAAGGCCCTTGAAGCGGCGGTGCACCCACAGGTATTGCTCGGGCACCCGGCAAATCTGTGCCTCCAGCAAGCGATTGAAGCGTTCGACATCAGCGATGGCATCGTCCCCCGGAAAATTATCGAAGGCGGGACCGATCACGACACGATAACCGGCGGTGCCCGGCAGCCGCTCGGGGAAGTAAGTCAGCACCGCGGCGCCGGAAATGCGCGCCAGGCGCGACGTGGCGGTAGTGGTGGCGGCGGGGATGCCGAAAAAATTCACCATGGCCGCACCCTTGTTGCGGTAGCTCTGATCCGGCGCATACCACACGGCCTCGTTGTTCTTGAGCGCGCGAATCATGGTTCGAATGTCATCGTGCGCGATCGGCTTGCCGTGGCGCGAAAAGTTGCTGAACATGATGTGTGAGAGCACGGCATTCTTCATCGGCCGATAGAGCACATTGAGCGGCACCACCGTGCCTAAGATCCGCGTGGCGATTTCGATAGTGGTGAAATGCCCACCTATCAGGATGGCGCCGCGGCCTTTGGCGAATGCCGCCTGCAAGTGCTCGAGACCCTGCACCTCGGCGAGAGCGTGCACGCGCCGATCGGAACTCCACCACGTGTTGGCAGTCTCGCACAACGCCATCCCCAGGCTTTCACAGTGGCGATCCAGCAATTCGTCCTGCTGCTGCGGCGACAGTTTCGGCAAACATAACTGGATATTACGGCGGGCGATGCGCACATAAGCGAGCGGCAGCCGCCGAATCAATGCGCCCAGTGCCGAGCCGACGTGGCGTTGCGCCGCGAACGGCAGCAACTCGATGGCGCGCAGCACGCAGAGCCCCGTCCAAGTTGCCCAGTACCTGGGTAGAAACAGCGCTAGTCGCATCGCCCAAACTCACGTGCGCTCGACGCTGCCGCGGGTCCCGCATAGCATTCGGCGAATGTATTCATTACTACAGCGTTTACGATCCCTGCGACATGGCTTCTGGTACCGCGTCTCTGAGCGCGTTCGATGGTCGCGCGGTGCGTTCGAAGAACCGCCGGCCCGCGAGCTTCGTACCGTAGACCCGGAACAGGCCGAGAGAATAGCCGCGTTGCGCGAACGTTACCAGGTGCAGTTTGAACGGGAGATGAGTGCGGCCAGCAGCAGGAATAACTATGAGTACCTGGATCTGCTGGATCGCGGCTGGTCGAATACGCAGGTTGAGCGGCCGTCGGGCGGTGTTCTGTGCGACATAGGTTGTGCCAGTTTTTGGTACGCGGCCACCCTGCAGGCGTTCTTCCGGCCGCAGCGTATGGTGGGGGTGGAAGTGGAAGGCCACCGGCTGCTGCGCGATGGCCGTGCGCGGATCGATTACGCCGCGGGTTACCTGGCCCGGCTGCCAAACGCGCAGTTCGTGGTCGCGGACTACAGCCGGTATTCCGAGCCGGCAGACCTCATTAGCGCATGGTTTCCGTTTCTGACTCCGACCGCCATTCTGGCCTGGCGGCTGCCCCTATCGCTGCTTGCGCCGCAGCAATTATTCATCCGAATTAGACATAATCTGCTGCCCGGCGGCGTCTTTTTCATGGTAAATCATGGAATTGCAGAGGCGGACCTGGCGTCGCGCTTGTGCGTCGCAGCAGGGCTGCGGAGGATGGCTCATTGGAGCGCCGAGGGTTGTTTGAGTGGGCACCGGTTGCTTCCCCCGGTGCTGTCTTGGTGGCGGGACGAGGGCGCCACGGAGCGCCGTCGCTAGGGCCGAGAATAGACAGATTCCACTAGAAATATTCGTGTTTTTCAGCAAATTACTGTAGCATCCGGCGCGGTTCGTGATTTCTACTTGGTCCGTTTCTGGTCACCGCGCCGCTCCGGCGTCACCTTGGCCACAACCCACAAAGCAGGTTTCTTCGATCCAGGTGGCAGGCACGCCGCTCTTGCATCGCAAGGGCAATCGTGACCAGCCGATAGCTTCTTTTGTAGTAGGTATTCTTCACATGACGAAAATGTATGTTGGCAATCTCCCGTTCTCAATGGACGAGTCCGCGGTGCGCGCGCTGTTCGAAAAGCATGGCGCCGTACAGTCGGTTGCGCTGATCAATGATCGCGACACCGGTCGGCCCCGCGGTTTCGGCTTCGTTGAGATGGCAAGCGCAGA
>JAYTXS010000346.1:0-4316 GCA_043742845.1 Gammaproteobacteria bacterium | reverse complement strand
GGCGAAGCGGCCAAAGGGATTGAGATTGCCGCTCGCATCATCCGCCGGCTGCGAAACATTTGCACGGGAGTGCACATCATGGCAATTGGATGGGAAATGAAGATTCCAGAAATTTTGCGCGCGGCCGGGTAAATCAGCAATGTGCCGGCAAAGAATCTGCGGACACGACAAATCAAGCGCTTCACGGCTGTCGCGCCGCGCGGCGCTCGGTCAACTAATAGCCGCAGCAGCGGTCGCGACCTTCGGTGCGGCCGCCTGTCGCGCCCAAAATGTGAGTGCGCCTATCGGAGATGCGTCTCGGCTCGTGGATCTAGGCATGACACTCGATTCGGAGCAGCGTGCGGCAGGCGTTGCGTTCCTAGGCCGCCATGCCTCCGTCGATACCCACTGTCATCCTGGACGGTTCTTTCTAAAGAATTTGCCCTACGAGACACCCACCACGCGTGCGTTCGGCGAGCCCTTCGAGGATCGCGCGGTCGCCGACCTTTACGCCGGCCGAGTGAGCGGCATTTTGATCGCAGCGGTGGCGGATATGCGACTGCTGGAAATGACGGCGGCGGGAATGCATGTCGCCAGCGAATATCAGCCGGGCGAGGCGTATGCCGATTATCAACGGCAGCTCGCAGAACTTAAGGCATTGGTCGCGCGTCACGCGCTGGCAAAGGGATTGAATCCTTTCGACATCGCCAGCGCTCAGCAGCGCCGACAGACCGCGGCGGTTTTCGCGGTCGAGGGCGGAGACTTTATCGAGGATCGACTCGATCGCGTGCATGAGGCCTTTCGCGAAGGCGTTCGCGCCATCACAATCGTGCACTACCATGTCAATCAAATCGGCGATATACAAACCGAAGCGCCCGTTCACGGCGGACTGACGCCTCTCGGCAAGTCCATTATCGGCGAGATGAATCGGGCAGGAATCATGGCTGACCTTGCCCATGCGACGTTCGCGGTAACCAAAGACGTCCTCGATGTGTCGACGAAACCGATCATGATCTCGCACAGCAATTTAACAACGCCCGCCTTCAATCATCCTCGGCTCATCAGCAGCGAGCACGCCAAACTAGTCGCCGCGGCGGGCGGAATCATCGGTTCCTGGCCGTCGGGTTTCGGGCAGTCGACATTCGCGGATTACATCGACTCGATCCAACGTCTGGTGGATGCCGTGGGCATCGATCATGCGGCGATCGGCACTGACATGGACGCGAACTATCGGCCCGTGCTGCGCAGCTATCTTGACTGGAGCCTCATCCCCGCCGCATTGCTGGCGCGCGGCATGCACGAGGCCGAAGTCGCGAAAATCATGGGCGGGAATTTTCAGCGCGTGTTCAAGGCGAATCTGTCGCGATGACCCTCGGCCGGCCGTGGCGTCGCTGATTGTGCACGGTATTTTTAACCTTGTGCGCCATAACAGAGTCATCCTATTATCAGTCCCATAACTATTGCTCGCCGCCAGGACCTCACCATGACCACCTTCGACTTGACTCCGCCCAATGAAGCCCAGCGCCGCGACATCACTTCCGGACTCAATAGCGACGAGCGCCGAGTGTTGCTGCAGCATGGAACGGAAGCAGCCTTCTGTGGTGTGTTTCTCGATAACAAGAAAGATGGCGTCTACACCTGCCGCTTCTGCGGCCTGCCCTTGTTTCGTTCCAGCGCGAAATTCGATTCCGGAACCGGCTGGCCGAGTTTTTTCAAGCCCTACGATGAATCGCATATAAAGCGCATACGGGACAGCAGTTACGGCATGACGCGCGTAGAGGAGGTTTGCGCCCGATGCGGCAGTCACCTCGGTCACGTGTTCCCGGACGGGCCGCCTCCCACCGGTGAACGGCACTGTCTGAACTCGGTTTCGCTATCCTTCACGGAGAAGAGTCATGGATTGCCCGATGTGCTGAAACGCGGTGGTGCAGAGGCTGAGAACGCCACCTAAACCCGATCGCGAAGCCTCTTTGTATCTGCGATATATTGAGATTGTATGATTACCATAGCTCCCCTGCGTACCGAAGAACGTTCCCGCTGGCAGCAGCTCTGGCAGGAATATCAGCAGTTTTATGGCGTAGTGCTTCCCCCCGACGTCACTGAGGCGACGTGGCAGCGGCTGCACAATGGGCGAACTCACGGTCTCGGCGCACGTGATGCGGACGGCTACCTGCTCGGCATAGTGCACTTTCTATTTCACGAAGACACTTGGTCGACAACCCCGGCGTGCTACCTGCAGGATCTTTACGTGGATCCAAAGATTCGCGGCACAGGCTGCGGCCGCCGTCTGATCGAAGCGGTCGCCGAATCGGCGAAAGCCGCGGGAGCGAATCTTCCTTATTGGTTGACGCACGAGGCCAATACCGTGGGTCGTCAGTTGTACGACCGGATCGGAAAGAATCACGGGTTCATTCAATACATCTACACGGCCCCCTGATATAAGCGCGCCCTAGCGGCTTCGTCGTGGCCGCTCCCGCGCACGCCACCAATTGATCAAATAGGCGCCACGCTTGAAACTCTTCAGCGATTTAGCGTTCTCGGTTTCCGGATGCAGCGGGCAATTGAGCGTCACCCCATCGCAGACCCTGATCAGACTGTCGAGGCTCGTAGTGCAGGTTCTGTTTTAGGACGAGCCGGAGTGTGTCGACGCGCCGAATGGGCAGAAAGCGCAAGTCACTACTGCCCAGTGCCAATGGCACAGACTGATCGAATGATGGGCATTTGTGCGCAATCGATAGTTCGGAAATTCCCGGTGATTGCCGCAGGCTGAGAGCTTAGGTCGGTGGCTAGCTGGCGAATAGCTCTTTATAGCCGCCTCGTCAATTTTCGGTCAATCTCAATATCGGCTGTCTTGCTAGAGAAACCAGGCCTCAGGTGGCCTGATCTAGAAAGCGTGCCAGATACGGTGAGGTACGGCTCGCTGCGACGTGCGCAACTTCTGCGGGTGGGCCGGCGGCAACGATATGCCCGCCCTCATCGCCCCCGCCCGGACCAATATCAATGACCCAGTCGCTGCCTGCGACCACACGCATGTCGTGCTCCACCACTATGACGGTGTTGCCGGATTCAACCAGACCGTCGAGTTGCGCGGTGAGTTTCTCTACGTCGGAAGGATGCAAGCCCGTCGTGGGTTCATCGAGAATGTAGAGCGTGTCGCCTCGCTGCGCGCGCTGCAGCTCCGTCGCAAGCTTGATCCGCTGCGCCTCGCCGCCTGAAAGCTCGGTCGCCGGTTGGCCGAGCCGCAAGTACCCCAAGCCTACTTCACGCACGACACTCAAGGATCGGTACACAGCAGAATCATCGACGAAGAACTCCGCAGCGGCATCAACCGTCATACCCAGTACGTCGGCAATCGACTTTCCCTGGTACTGTATCTCTAGTGTTTTTGCGTTGTAGCGGGTGCCGTGACAGGTGGCACACGGCGCATAAACACTGGGAAGGAAAAGGAGCTCGACCATCACAAAGCCCTCTCCACTGCACACCGGACAGCGGCCCTTGGCAACATTGAAGGAAAAGCGTCCCGTATCGTAGCGACGTGCGCGTGCCGCCTTGGTCCCAGCGAACAGCCGCCGGACGTGATCGAACAGTCCGGTATAGGTCGCCAGGTTGGAGCGCGGCGTCCGACCAATCGGCTTCTGGTCGACCCGTACCAGACGCTGGATGCCCTGCATACCGTCTTTGATCCGTCCGCCGGTAATTGCGGTAGAAGTCCGCTCCAGGGCGTCGCCTTCTTCCGGCTCCGCCGGCACCTCATGCCCGAGTTGCTCCGCTACCAGTTCCACCAGCACCTGACTCACAAGGCTTGACTTGCCGGAACCAGAAACGCCCGTCACAGTCGTGAAGACCCCCAATGGGAACGCCGCATCGAGACCGTGAAGATTGTTGCGCGTAACTTCTGTCAGGCGCAGCCACCCTTTCGGCGTACGTGGCCTGCGCGGCGCACTTGGCCTGCGTGGCGTGGATGCCGTGCGTGGCGCGGGCGGTATGCCCGCGAGTCCCTCGTCTGCGTCGAACAGGTACCGCCGAGTCTGCGATTCCGCCACTTCTTCCAGCCCAGCAGGCGGCCCGCTGTAAAGCACGAAACCACCCTTATCACCGGCCCCTGGGCCGACATCAACAATCCAGTCGGCACGGCGGATCACATCGAGATCGTGCTCGACCACGAACAATGAGTTGCCGGAAGCCTTGAGTTGCTCGAGCGCCGCAAGGAGAGCCTCGGTGTCGGCCGGGTGCAGGCCCGCCGAGGGTTCATCAAGCACATACACCACGCCGAATAAATTGGAGCGTACTTGCGTGGCAAGCCGCAGTCGCTGCAGTTCGCCCGGCGAGAGCGTCGG
>JAYTXS010000345.1:0-6097 GCA_043742845.1 Gammaproteobacteria bacterium | reverse complement strand
CGCTGGCTGCGGCGCCTGCACGATGAATTGCATTTCACCAGCATTTTCGTGACACACGATCAGCAAGAAGCCATTGAAGTCGCGGACACGATCGTGGTCTTGAATCGCGGGAGCGTGGAGCAATCCGGTGTTCCCAGTGAGGTCTATGACTTGCCGACTTCCGCGTTCGTTCACCGCTTCTTAGGGCAGGTCAACGAGCTGCCGGTGCAATTGCGCGGCGGACGCGCCTACTTGGGGCCCATCGATATTTCGGACGCGTCTGCGCTGGGTACGGGCAGCGATACGAACTTCGCACTGATCCGGCCCCATGAAATTGAAGTGGGCGCGGCGGCTGCGGGCTGGCCGGCGGTGGTCTTTGCCGTGCGCGTCATCGGTCCCATCGTGCGCCTGGAGCTATGTGCCGAAGGTCAACCGGCGAACGAGCCCTTGGAAGCTGAAATCAGCCGCGAACGCTATGAAGGCGAGCGTTTCAAGGTTGGCCAAAAGGTGGGCCTGCGTTTTAGACGCTGGCAGGTATATCCGACTAGCGGCGCTGCAGCTTGAGCGGCAACCCGGCGTCGTTCGAGGGTTGATAGGCGAACGCGAAAGTCGACAGCGCCGTCACGGCGTGCTCGATGTCGGCATCCGGCAATTCGAAACTGTTGAATCCACAACGCGCCATGAAGAACAGCTGATCGCGGCGTACATAGCCGGTGGCGCGCAGCTCACCGCCAAAATTCCATTGTTCGCGCAACACGCGTGCCTGGGAGTACCCGCGTCCTTCGCTGGGTCCCGAGAAATCCAGGCCGATCAGGGAAAAGCGCGAAAAATGCGGCGCCAGCAATTCCACCTTGTGATTCGGCAACAGCACTACGCCGAGCCGCCCATCGCGCTGCGCCCAGAGGTCGGGTTGAGCCTGCCACTGCGCGTAGCTTAGGATCAACGAGGGCGGCTCGCCCATCGCTTCGGCGAGGTACGACCAGTCGTCAGCGACTACTTGGCCGTCACGCAGCAGCCGGCGCGGCATACACTCTTTCCTTGAAAGGCTTGACGCCGAGACGGCGTACCGTGTCGAGGAAGCGCTCATCGTCCTGCCGTTGTTCGACATACACCTCGAGCAGGCACGCAATCGTCTCGGCCACATCGACCTTGGCGACCGACGGACCGATCACCGACCCTAGGGACGCGTCGGCGCCTGCGGCGCCGCCAATGGTGATCTGATACCACTCCTGGCCGCCCTTATCCACGCCGAGAATCCCGATGTGCCCTACATGGTGGTGGCCGCAGGCGTTCATGCAGCCCGACATCTTGACCTCAAGCTCGCCCAGATCATAAATGTAATCGTAGTCGTCGAAGCGTTCGTTGATGCGCTTCGCGACGTCGAGCGAGCCGGCGTTGGCGAGGCTGCAGAAATCAAGGCCAGGGCAGCAAATCATATCGGTGAGAGTGCCGATATTCGGCGTCGCGAGACCCGCCGCTTCGAGAGTCTTCCACAATTCTAAGACCTGGCTCTGTTCCACATCGGCGAGCAGGAGATTCTGAGTGTGGGTGACGCGCACTTCGCCGAAGCTGTAGCGATCCGCGAGATCGGCGACCAATTCCATTTGGGTGTCCGTGATGTCGCCGGGGGCCACATCGGGTTTCTTCAGCGATATGAATACCGCCCGGTAACCTGGGACCTTGTGCGCCACAGTGTTGTAGCGGTACCAAGCGCGAAACGCGGTGCTTTTTCCCAAGGCGGGTTCAGTGTCCGGCAGTGCGCGATAGGCGGGCGGATTGAAGAAGCCACGCAGCCGGGAGATCTCGGCATCCTCGACGCGCGGGCCGCTCGAGCGGGTCAGTTCCCATTCTGCTTCCACACGCCTGCGGAATTCCTCGGCTCCCAATGATCTGACCAGAATCTTGATGCGAGCCTTCGTCAGATTGTCACGCCGGCCTTCCAAATTGTAGACGCGCAAGATCGCCTCGAGATACGTCAGCAGGTGTTCGCGCGGCAGGAACTCGCGCACCACCTGGCCGATGATGGGCGTACGGCCGAGGCCGCCGCCGGCGAGAATCTCGAAACCCAACTCACCCCGGGGCCCGCGCACGATGTGCACACCGACGTCGTGAACCAGCGAGGCCGCGCGGTCCTGCGGAGCTCCTGTGACGGCGATCTTAAACTTTCTCGGCAGATAGGTGAATTCTGGATGGAAGGTGGACCACTGGCGGATCAGCTCGCACCAAGGCCGCGGATCCTCGAGTTCATCCGGCGCTACGCCAGCCAGGTGGTCGGACGTGGTGTTGCGAATGCAATTGCCGCTGGTCTGGATGGCATGCATCTCGACCTCGGCAAGTTCCGCCAGAATGTCCGGGACTTCCTCGAGCTTGGGCCAGTTGTACTGAATGTTCTGGCGCGTCGTGAAATGCCCGTAGCCGCGATCGTAGCGGCGGGCGATGCCGCCCAGCGCCCGCAGCTGGGTTGAGGACAACATGCCGTAGGGTATCGCCACCCGCAACATCGGAGCATGGCGCTGAATGTACAGACCGTTGCGCAGGCGCAGGTGGCGGAATTCCTCATCGTTGAGTTCGCCGGCGAGAAAACGCCGCGTCTGGTCGCGAAATTGTGCGACGCGTTCATTTACCAGCGTTTTGTCGACTGCGTCATACCGATACATAGCTATTTAAGATACGTCGGGGACCCCCCACGCCGCCAATTACCGGAACGCATGAGCTTATGACTGGCAGTCCTAGGGTGCAGTCAAAACGGGTACCCAACGGGAACCCAAAACCGTGATTTGCTCGGCAGAGGGATTTCAAGGTTACGTGCAGCATCGCGGTTGTCCATTGAGGGGTCCGCTTTGGCTATAGATCTCACGGAAGTCATGGTCGCGCCGGACACTTATCATGTCTCGCCTGAACCCATGCTAATGATCGCCGATTTGCATGGGGCCCTTGCGCTTTGTGTGCATGACGAGAGCCGCAGCGTCGGCGGCCTATTGCATTTGCGTTTCATGGGCGGGACGGGTCGGCCCAGCGATGTAACGGACAATACCTTGAGTTCGGTGTTGGTGGTACTCGACCGCTTCAAGCGCGCAGTGCTCGGCAACACAACTAGCGGCGACGATGTACAGGCACGCATCCTCGCGCATGCGCTGCCGCCCACCGAGGCCGGCGAGCCCAGCGCCTCCCTGGTGGATTTGATTCGAGCAGATCTCACCGACAGTAAAATAGCCTGCGGCACTCAAACCACGCGCAGAACCGAGCCGTTACGGGTGTGCTTTGAGCCGTTCGAGGGCCGGGCGTGGATTTGCGGGCCAAACGACCTGCGCGCTGCTCCTCGTGCACGGCGCGCAGCCGGCTGATTCTCCGTATACCCAGCGGGGCTCCCTCCATATAAGATTGCGCCATGCGACGTTGCGTGGTTTTGGTAGTGGTCTGTCTCGCGGCATGTGCAAGCGACAGGCTCGCGCAGGCGCCGCCCGCCGATGTGGATTTCAGCGGACATTGGACGCTCAACGAGGCGGATAGCGACGACCCGCAGCGCTTGCTTCAAGCGCAATTCAACCAACAGGCCGCCGCGCAAAGCGATCCGTCCACGGGGGGGTCCGGCGGAGGCGGTCGCGGAGGCCGAGGTGGCGGTCGGGGCGGCGCGGGGGCCATGGGGGCTGTCCGCGGCGGACCCGGCGGTCCGGTAATGCCCTCGGTGGGTGCAATGGGCGAGGGCTTGCGCTGGCCCGGGAAACTACTCGAAGTCAAGCAGGTCGCCGGGGTGGTCGCGTTCATTTCGGAGGGGGCGAGCCGCGTCTGTCAGCCCATGGATGCGGGAAAAGCCCATCACCCTCATCATGCGGCGTCCAATGATCGCGACGGCGACGCGCCGTCACGAGACGCGCCGCCACGTGCGCGCGACGCACCGCCCGCGCGGTGCGGCTGGGCCGAAAAAACTTTGATTGTGCAGGGTGGCGATCCTGACGATGAGCATCCGCCGTTCGAAGAGCACTACAGCCTGTCCGACGACAAGCAGCGCTTGGTCGAAGTGGTGGGATTCACGGCAGGGCGCTCCAGCGGCTTTACCATGTCTCGCGTATGGGATCGTCAACCCCAATAAAAAAGCCGGGCGCTTGCCCGGCTCTTAAGTCCCCATGCCTTTTTTGTGGCGCTTATTTTTGCGCTCTGGCAATGATTGGTCTTTTCACTTCCCTAGAATCCTATTGCGTCCGAGCAACACTCTAGCCTTGAGCTGCCGCTGAAGCTAGCTTAATTGCAAAGAAGTGCAAAATTAATGTAGCGTAGAAGCAACAAGAGGCACCGAAGGCGTACCCCGCCCCATGCCGGGACGGAGCCGCAACTTCGCGTATCCTTGGCGCAACAAACAGAACAAAGCTGGAGAGATAAGTTGGCTAAGGCTTCGAAGTTACCCTCATCACCCGTTACCGTTCGGACAAGGCGTGCGTATTTTGATTGCAAATTCGGGCAGCTGCACGTGCGTACGGCATTTCCCACCACGGGCGGCTTCGACGAGCAGGTGACCCTGTTCTGTCTGCATCCAGTGGATGCCTCGAGCCGTATCTTCGGCCGTTTGTTGCCGGAGCTGGCGGATGTGCGTTCGTTATATGCACCCGATCTGCCTGGCTACGGCGAGTCAGATCCGTCACCGACGCGCAGCATGGCGGAGGCGGCCGCGGCGGTCTCTGATCTGGCCAATGATCTGCGCTTACGCCAGGTCGATGTGCTGGGAGTTCAGTACGGCGCCGGTGTGGCGGTTGAACTCGCGGCCGCTCGGCCGGAACTCGTGAAGCGCTTGGTGTTGGCAGGCGTTCCCGCCGCTGAACAATTACCGGTGGTCAAACAGCCGCGCTTGGTGCTTGATCTTGCCGCTTACGGTAACGACCCCTTCAATGCTGCAGAGCAGACTTTGGCGCGGCACATCGGCGCATTTCTGCGCTCCTCGTGAGCCGCCGCCTTGCGGCTCAACAAATTCATCAGCGAAACCGGAGTCTGCTCGAGGCGAGAAGCGGATAAGTGGATCGAGGCGGGACGCATCACGTGTAACGGCCAGCCCGCGGCACTCGGTACTCGGGTGCAGGACGGCGATGAGGTCCGGGTCGATGGCGAGCTGATCGGCGCCAAGAAAAAGCCTATCTACATCGCGCTCAATAAGCCCGTCGGCATCACTTGCACCACCGAATCCGACATCGACGACAACATCATCGACCTCGTCGCACACCCGGACCGTATTTTTCCGATCGGGCGCCTGGACAAGGACTCCGAGGGCCTGATCCTGTTGACCAACAACGGCGACATCGTCAACGAAATCCTGCGTTCCGAGAACAATCACGAAAAGGAATACCTCGTCACCGTGGATCGCCCCATCACCGATCTGTCACTGAAGATGATGGCGAGCGGCGTGAAAATCATGGGCGAGCTCACAAAGCCTTGCAAAGTCAGCCGAATCGACCAAGAGTCGTTTCGCATGATTCTCACTCAAGGACTGAACCGCCAAATCCGCCGCATGTGCTCCGCGCTAGGCTACAAAGCGCGGCGACTGCAGCGCGTGCGCATCATGAATATTTACCTGGGAGCCCTCAGTTCGGGGGCATGGCGCCACCTCACCGACACGGAAATTGCCGGCCTGTTGCCGGGTAGGCGTGCTGGTTAGTCGGAGCGCAGGGCCGTGGCCGCCACGCCTTCCGACCAGAGCCGGCCGCTAGTGACGCGCCAATCAGGATCTTCGGCTTTAGTGGTGAGCCAGCGAAAGAAGTCTTGGCGCTGATTGGTCCAATAGGCGTAGCTATAGAGCACGCCGCCGTTGCTTGATTTAACTGCGAAACGCCGGCGAAAGCCAAAGCTTGCCAAGCCGCGCGTGCAGCTGATGCGTGGCGAATTCTCCGACAAGGCGTACTGGTCGGGCCCGACTTGCAGCCGCAGCCGCCCCGCTTGGCCGTACAGGCAGATATTCGGCTGAGAAGGGCGGATCAGCGCAATGCCGTGCACCAGCACCGGGGGATTGTCGCAAGGTGTCCATGTGCCACCGAGTGCATGCCACTGCAGCACCATGCTGTGGCGGCGGAAATCGATTACCGAAATGGTCGTGGCATTGTCGGGGGCCATGCCCGCAGCATGCCGCATTCGGGCG
>JAYTXS010000344.1:0-7536 GCA_043742845.1 Gammaproteobacteria bacterium | reverse complement strand
AGTACAGCACCGGCACTTTGCCCGTGCGCGCCTGCGGCGGAATAAAGGCCGAGAACTTCATGGGTCCGCGAACTTCGCGCGAATCGTGCTTGTAGAATCGCTGCACACCGCCGAAGCAGGCGTACTCGGACACCAAGGTGGGCGCGCTCATCAGTACACCACCACGCTGCGGATCGATTCCCCGGAATGCATCAAATCGAACGCCTTGTTGATGTCCTTCAGCGGCATCTTGTGGGTGATGAGATCATCGATGTTGATCTTGCGATCCATATACCAATCCACGATCTGCGGCAGTTCGGTGCGGCCACGCACCCCCCCGAACGCCGTTCCTTTCCAAACACGTCCGGTCACCAACTGGAAGGGCCGGGTGCTGATCTCCTTGCCCGCGCCCGCGACACCCACAACCACCGAGACACCCCAGCCGCGATGGCAGCACTCCAGCGCTTGGCGCATGAGATTCACATTGCCCACGCATTCGAAACTATAATCCGCGCCGCCCTCGGTGAGCGCTACCAGGTGCGCAACCAGATCGCCTTCGATCTCTTTCGGGTTCACGAAATGAGTGAGTCCGAACTTCTCGGCCAGCGCCTTGCGGCCGTTGTTGAGATCGACGCCGATGATCTTATTGGCCCCCACCATGCGCGCGCCCTGCACCACATTCAGGCCAATGCCGCCCAAACCAAATACCACTACATTCGCTCCGGCCTCGACCTTCGCCGTATGCGTCACCGCACCGATCCCCGTGGTTACGCCGCAGCCGATATAGCACACTTTATCGAAAGGGGCATCCTCGCGAATCTTCGCCAGTGCGATCTCCGGCAACACCGTGTAATTGGAGAATGTGGAGCAGCCCATGTAGTGATAAATCTTGTCCTTGCCGATAGAAAACCGGCTGGTTCCATCCGGCATCAAGCCCTTGCCCTGCGTCCCGCGGATCGCCGTGCATAGATTGGTTTTATGAGAAGTGCAGGACTTGCACTGACGGCACTCGGGTGTGTACAGCGGAATGACATGATCGCCTTTGCGCAGCGTTGTCACCCCGGGCCCGACATCGACGACGATGCCGGCACCTTCATGGCCCAGGATGGCCGGAAACAAGCCCTCCGGATCCGCTCCCGAACGGGTAAACTCATCTGTGTGGCATACCCCACTGGCCTTGATCTCGACCAGGACTTCCCCTGCTTTTGGCCCGTCCAAATCCACGGTCATGATTTCCAAGGGTTTGTTGGCGGCGGTGGCGACGGCGGCTTGTGTCTTCATTAGCGGATTTCCTGTCTACTGTTGAATGATCAGGCCGCTACCCTAAAACAACCCGCGCCGACTTGGAAGCGGGTACAGGCGTCTCTTATGAATATCGAATTCTCCCCGGTTGAGGCACGCATCATCGGATGCCTGCTCGAGAAAGAAATCACCACTCCGGATCAATATCCGCTGTCGCTGAATGCCCTCACCAACGCCTCCAATCAGAAGACCAACCGCGATCCGGTGCTCGAATTGAGCGAAGCGCAGGTGCAGCAGGCGGTGGACTCGCTGATGAAGAAATACATGGTGAGCGACAAGTCCGCGGGCTATGGCGGACGGGTCACCAAGTACAAGCACCGCTTTTGCAACACCGAGTTCGGCTCGCTGAAGTTCTCGAAGCAAGAGCTCGGCATTATTTGCGTGCTATTGCTGCGCGGCGCACAAACGCCCGGCGAACTGCGTGCGCGCACCAATCGATTGTGCGAGTTCACCGACGCCGAACACGTGGAAACCACGCTCAGAACTTTGATGACTCGCGAGGATGGGCCCTTCATCGCGCGCCTGCCGCGGGCCGCCGGTGCACGCGAATCGCGCTACAGCCACTTGTTTTCGGGGCATGTTGAATCAGTGGAAGAACCGGCGGCAGCGCCTGACGAATCTGCGGCGGGCGCCCCGACACTGAGCCTACGCGTAAGCCAGCTTGAAGAAGCGTTGCAGCAGCTGCAATCGCAGGTCGATGCCTTGGCGACCCAACTGACGCGCCCCGCTGGCTAGCACGCCCCCAACTAGCGCATTCTTTAGCTAGCGCGCTCCTAGCCGCAGCTTCGCTGCGGGCGACTCCCCTTGCTAGGGCGTCGCAGATGCGGGCGCCGCCGCCGGCGCGCTGGTCGTAGCGTTCGCAGCCGCCGCCTGCTTGGCAATGCCGTCGCGTTCCTGCACCCATTTGCCGAAGGCATCAATATCGGCGGCTCGCATTCCGTTCGCCGCTTCGCGGTGGCTCGTCAGCCATTTTTGCATCACTGTCATGAGTTGATCCGCGAGAGGCGGTGCGTGATTGAACAAATCCATGTACGCCGCCTTGGCCTGATCCAACCGGTCCGTCCCGACGAAGGCCTCGGCGCGTCCCTCGATGGCTTCGAGAAGTTCCGGCTTGATCGACAGCGTATGGTTGTAATCGTCGATCGCTTCGTTAAACGCGCCGAGGCGCAAATGCACATAGGCCGCATAATTCCAGGCCTCGACCATGTCGCCTTTGTTGCTCAACGCATCAGTGAATTGATCCAGCGCCTTGCCATAGGCGTCGTTCACTTTGTCCAAGGCATCGGCCCTCTTGTCGGGATTGGTCGCCTTGTCCGCGACTTCTTGGAATTCGCGGGCGCGATTCAGCGACTTGACTCCGGCCTTGAACGCCTTCTTGGCAGCCGCATCCGGCTTATCGACGGCCGTCGATATCGGTATATCGGACCCAGGTTGGGGCTGACCTATGCCGCGGCCGCCCGGTATCTGGCCCTGACCACCGCCGCCCGGATACCCCTGGGCATCGGCTGCTTGCATATTCGCGCCGCACCAGGCGAGCACCGCCATGCAAACGATAAGGATTCGACGCATACCGCCCTCCGCAAGTTCGATTCTCGATTTGTGCAATAATCTGCCCATGTCGCGCAATTTTAGATTTTTAATCTCCTGCACGTTGGCTTTTTTGTCACTACCGGCGTTCGCCGCCAAGCCATTGAGCATGCCGGAAGTCCTGGCCGCCTCCGCGCCGTCGGATTGGCGGACGCTCGATCCTGCGACCACCCTGTATGTCGAACTGCCACGCGGCCGCGTGGTCATTGAATTGGCGCCTCGTTTCGCGCCGCTGCATGTGGCCAACATCAAGACATTGACGCGGGCGCATTATTTCGATTCCCTGGGGATCATTCGAGTGCAGGACAACTATGTGGCGCAATGGGGCGACCCCGACAATCGCCACCAGTTGCCTCCGGGCATCGGTAAAGTCGCGCCCGAATTCGATTCTGTGATCGCGCCGGGCATGCCGTTCACCCGGCTCCCCGACGGCGATATCTACGCTCCGGAAGTGGGGTTTTCGGATGGCCTGCCGGCAGCACGCTCCGCAACTCTGCACCGCACCTGGCTCGCACACTGCTACGGCATGGTGGGCGTGGGCCGCGACATGGACGTGCAAAGCGGCAGCGGCGCCGAGTTATACGTGGTCATCGGCCATGCCCCGCGGCATCTGGATCGTAACGTGGCGCTGGTAGGACGCGTGTTGCAAGGCATTGAACTGCTTTCCTCGCTGCCGCGCGGCAGCGAGGCCATGGGCTTTTACTCCAAGACCGAGGCGCCCACGCTCATCAAATCCATCCGTATTGCAGCCGACGTGCCGGAATCGCAACGCTCGCATCTCGAAGTGATGCGCACTGATTCGGCGACATTCGCGGCGCTGATCGAGTCACGGCGCAATCGGCCGGAAGAGTTCTTCCAGGCAGCCGCTGGGCATATCGACCTGTGCAACGTACCCATCCCCGTGCGCCAGCGGCAGCCCGCCGGCGCCCAGTCTCCCTAAAGGCCCGCCGCCTCAGCCACGCTCCTCGCGCGCCACCGCCTCGATGCCGATTTGCAATGAGTTGGTTGCGATGCGCACCTCGATCAGGAACGCGAGCAGCGCCGCACACAGCGACAGCATGGACGCTATAAATAAACCGGCAATGAATGCCGACAGATCCCAGCGTAGGAATGCGTTGACGAACAGCATCACCACCACGAACGAGATGAACAGCGCCGATAGCGTAATCAGCGTAATCGCGGCATTGATATAGCGAGCGCGGCGCGCCAGCACGCGCAGCACGGCGTGCAGGTCTCGGCCCTCGTACTGCTGCCTGCCCGCGTCGCGCAGCACGTCCTCCATGGCGCGCGCGCGATCCACGATTCGCGCCAGTCGGTTGGTGAGTACATTGAGCGTCACCCCAATGGCAGAGATGAGGAAAATGGGGGTCAACGCGACCTGGATCAGGTGTGCGATATCGACCGAATGCACGGTGTACGTAAGACTGTCGATGCCGTTCATGGGCGAGCGCTCACCGTGACCATCACCTCGATGATGCCGCCGCCCTGAAAAGTCAGCGACAAAGGAAATTGCATGCCTGTCGTCAATGGGCGATGAAGGCCTACGAGCATAACGTGCAATCCGCCCGGTTCGCTCCTGACCGCAGCTCCCGGTGGACAATCGACGAACGCCACGCCGCGCATTTGAATCACTCCGTGCACCTGGCGGCTCTCATGGATCTGCACCTGATTCGCGATGGGAGAGCTGATGGTGGTCAAGCGATCGGGTGTCTGCCCGTTATTGGTGATCGAAAAATAGACGGCACCCACGGTGGCGACCGGCGGCGTCGGAGGCGACCATGGTTGCTCTACGACGAGATTGCCGCGGCGAAAATCGGCGGCCTGTACCGACAGCAGCGCGAGACAACAGACCAGCAAGGCCGCTGCACACCCCGCAAGCTTGTCTAAGTACTTCAGGTAGCCCCCAACTATACCAAATCCGCGCTCGCGCCTATGCCGGCAAGAACTTGCCGGCCGCGAACACCGCCGCCGCGGCGAACAAGCAGTAGTAGCCGAACAGATGCCAGCGGCCATGCTCCAGCCAGCGCGACAGCCATTTGAGTGAAAGCCAGCCGGCTGCGAAACTCATGACCATGCCGATGACACTCGGCCAGAACATGGCCACCGTTTCGCCGGCCACGGACAGCGATTTTTGATGTGCCAGCAGCCGGTAGCCTTCGCGCGCAATGATGGGAGGGGTCAAAATGACCGCCAAAGCGAAGCTGTAGTTCTCCAATAACTCCTTTTGCAAGCCGCGCAACAAACCGGTCGAAATGGTCGCGCCCGAACGCGAGAACCCTCTGAACGGCAGACACAGTCCCTGCACCAATCCGATCCAGATTGCGTCGCCCCACTCGATCGGCTGTCGCTGGTTGGCCGCTGCGGCGCGGCGACCGGATACAATGATCAACACCCCGACCGTCCCGAGCGCCAGCGCAATCAGCGTGAAATTACCGAACAGCTGTTCCACCTCCGCCTTCGCCTCGCCGCGCAATATGACGCGTTCGATCAGCAACAGCAGGCCGAAACCCACCGCGGCGGTGCAGGCGGTGGCAAGGACCAGATTGCGTGCGAACGGCCAAAACGCCGCTGCGGAGGAAAAATACCGGTTGCGCCAGGTATTCCAGAAATAGCCGATCACGGCCAGCATGGTGCCGGTATGCAGCATGACCAACAGAAAAGTCATCGTGGGCGTTGTGGGGTCGAGTCCCATGAGTTTCTCGGCAACGATGACATGCGCGGAACTGGACACCGGCAGCAGCTCGCAGAAGCCTTGCACAATCGCCAGAATAAATATCTTTATGACAAACGGCACTTGAAGCTCCCGGGCGGTTCCGGGCACCCGCCGCTCAAAAAAAAACGCCCCGGCCGCCGTATAAGCGGTCGGGGCGTTATACCAATAATCTTACTTGGTTGTCGCAGGAGCGGCAGCTTTCTTCTTCTTCTTGCTGTGCTTCTTGACGGGCTTCGGCGCATCCGCAGCGGGGGTGGTGGCGGCAGGAGCGTCGGCAGCCATCGGCGCAGCGGCCTTCGGCATATCCGCGGACATCGCCGCAGCGGCGAGCCCAAAGGTCAACAACGCGGTGCTAATCAGGATTCCGGACTTATTCATGAGATCTCCAAACAGTGGTATGTACATCCAAGTCGAAGAATACGCTTCGATATCCCCGTTTCAGCCCAGATGAAGATCATTTCACAAATCCGCGCCCGCCTAAGTTAAGCAGCGCTCGCCACCTTGTGCTTGGACTTCAGCTGCCACACCAGGTAGCCGACGATCGCAATATTGGCGATGAGCACCGCCGCTTTGCCGAAATTCGGCCGCTGAAACAATTCCCACAGTTCCAGTGGAATCAGCGACGCGGTGATGATGGTCGTCATCCACTCCGCCCAGCGCTTTTCCATCCACAAGCCAACCCCTTCGACCGCGAAAATGGTCGCGTAAATCAAGGAGACGATGCGCAGCGTATGGATGGTCGAGGTGCTCAAACCGCTGAACCACTGCAGCAGGCGGATAACGACATCGTGTTCCAAACCGGAAGGCCGCGCCGACGCCCAGACCAACAGTTTGGCGATGAGCGAGGCGTCGTGCAGCCTCACTTCGCCATAGGCCAAGGCGAGCAGCAACAGAACCTTCAACATTTTATAGACTGCGATGCCTCGCAGAACGTTGAAATGCGCCGCGGGCGCCGGGGGGGGGTCAGTGGCCATGGAGCCTAAGCCTGACCCGCGGGCGGCTGAAACTCCAGCGTGGCGTCGAGCAGGGCCGGTATATCGAATACCGCGCGCTCATTGTCGAGCAGCAACGGCGCGATGCCTGCGGCCGCCACCAGCGCCGCGGGCACCTGAATCCGGTCGCGCTCTCGAGTCACCGTCCAGGTCTCCAACCGTTTGTCCTTGAAGGCCAGATTCAGCGCACCCCAGCGGAGCAGGGCCGCGCGCGCCAATGGTGTGTCGCCACCCCAGTGGCGCTGCGCCAAGGTCATCGCAGATCTCGCCGCGATATCGCCGTGCGGGAGCGCCATCAGGTCCTGGATATATTTCACCATTTCGTGCGGTGGAATATGCAGGGTCGAATAGGGCGCCGCCTCGGTCATGGCTCTCATTTTAAGTCGGATTCTCGAGGCTGAACATGGCATTCTCGTCATCGTAGGCAAAGGCTTCGGCATATCGCGCCCATCGCAGCACCGCTCGCAGCGTCTGATCGGCGGCCTCCTCGCTCATGAAGTCCTCGAGTTGGTCGATGAAGCGGCTCTTGCGGGCGCAATGGGAGGCGCGTTCGTCCAAAACGCGCCGAATATGGGCGGCCAGCGGCACATAGGTCAATAAGTGGCGTTGGAAGATCCGCTTGCGCTCATCGAGTCCGGCATGGGCGAACGCCAGCCCGTCGTCGGTCAGTTTCAAGTCTCCGCCCTCTAGTTCCGCGAAGCGCAGCATCTGCAGGGTTTCCGCCACTGGGAATAGTTCGTCGATCTCCATCTGCAAATCCGAGGCAATTTCTGGTAGATCCGCGTTGCCATTGAAAGGTGCGGCCGCGACGGCTTCCATAAGGCCCGCCAGAAGGTTCGTGGAAACCTGCGGCAATTGGCTGCCTATCCCTAATCCTGGGAAGCTCTCTTTGCGCGCGCTCGCGCTGGCCTGCGGCCGCGCCGTCATCTCCACGTAAATCCGCTCCACCAGCTCGCGAAAACT
>JAYTXS010000343.1:0-9899 GCA_043742845.1 Gammaproteobacteria bacterium | reverse complement strand
TGCATTTGGGCGATTTGCAGATTGATGAAGGTCAAGCTAGCCTGGTAGCGCACGTTGTTCTGCGAAAAGGCCGCCTGCTCCACCGGCATTTCCACCGTGTTGCCGTCGAGCGAAGCCTGGTACGGATTGCGGTATTTCAAGTCGCCGGCGGCAATTTCACCTTTCTGTAAGGTGATATGTGCAGCCTGCGTCGCCCGGATCGGCAGCGACGCCTCGCCGTTGTTCGCAAGCACCTCGCTGAAATCGATATCGCGCGCCTTGTAGTTGGGCGTATCAGCATTCGCAAGATTGGTCGCCAGTACGCCGATGCGCTGCCCATGCAGCAGCAGCGCTTGCTCGTGAATACCGAAAATCCTGTCAAACATCCGCGTGATCTCCTTCAGGGATAGCTGTAGCAAGAGCTGTGCCAACGCTGGTTTGGGCTCTTTCGGCCCTTGCAAGGCGTGTACGCGCGACAAATGGCCGGCAAGCACAGCGTCGACGGCTTTCTTTAGGGAGGGCGGCGGCAACGATTTGCCGCCGCAAGCCATCTTCGCCGGCCATGCGGCACCTCGCCACGCAGGTGGCCTCATGGCACGCCGCTTGCTAGTTATGGTTCATGACGAGAACAGCGCCAAAAAACCGCCGCCGGGTGCCGCACCTCAACAGGGCAGCGGCGGCCATGTTGAGCTTGGCGGTGGCAACGACACTGCTCGCTATGTCCGGCTTGGCACGGGCCGCGCTCTCCCCAGAGCCGGGTGACGACGTGCAGGACATTGCTGCGCTCGAATCGCTGGCGCGGTCCGAAGCTGCCCGGCAGTTTCCGACGCTGACCGAACGGCAGAGATTCCTCTTCAGTCCCATCGAGCCGCAATTACGGCTACAGCGCTGCCGGCAGCCCGTAACAGCAATACTTGCCTCGCCGCACCACATGCCGGATCGAGCGACCATTGAACTTCGCTGTCAGGACACCAAACCCTGGCATCTTTATGTACAAGTGAGAATCGTTGGCACTTCTACCGTCGCGGTCGCGGCGCACGCCATCGTGGTGGGCAGCGTTCTCAAAGAGACGGACTTGAGAACCGAACAGCACGATATCTCCGCACTGCCCGCCGGCTTCCTCGATGACCCCGCGGTTGCGGTGGGGCTGACTGCGAGCCGGCCGATCGCAGGTGGCGCCTTTCTCACCAATCAGCTATTGGTGGCGTCCAAGGCGGTGCAACGCGGCCAATCGGTGACATTGATGGCTGACGTTGGCGGCATGAGCGTGCGCATGGCCGGCAAGGCCTTGGGCGACGGCTTGCTAAATCAAAGAGTTAGAGTACAAAATCTCTCGTCTGGGAAAATTGTCGAGGGGATTGCCCGGTCCGAGCAGATAGTCGAAATTATCTTTCAATAGCCCTTCAGTGAAACGCATCACAGTCGATAACTCATTTAGGTGGGCGGGCTTGGCGGGTTCGCTAAAGTTCATCCAAACCCTGACGATAACTTGGCATGGGCCTGTGCGAGCCCCAGGAGAATCTCGGTGACTGACAAAATCAGTGCATATTCAGCGTCTGAGCCGATCGCGCCCATCAAGGGCTCGAACAGCAATGCCGTTGTAACCGATAAGGCGCAGCAGAGCGAGAATTCGGCCGTAAACGTCGCCGCTTCTCAGACCAGCGATACCGTCACTCTGACCAATTCGGCTCGTTCCCTGCAGAAGATCGAAGAAACCGTCGCCAAGGCGCCGGTGGTCAACGCCGCGAAAGTGGCAGCCGTAAGGCAGGCAATCAATGCGGGCACCTACCAGATCGATGCCGGCCGCATCGCCGACAAGCTGCTGCAGTTCGAGCGCGGACTGAAGTAACGTCATGGAAAAAGATGCGCGCCGCCTTCTCGAGGATGTCTTGGACCGCGAGATCGAGGTTGCGCGCTCGCTGGCGGTGACTTTGGCGGCGGAACGTGCGGCGCTCACCGGCGACTCGCCCACGGCGGTCGAGGAAAAGGCAGCCGAAAAGATCCGCATCCTCGAATCCATCGAAAAGCTCGAATCCGAACGCCGCGCCCTGTATGCCATGCCCGAAGGCCCCAGCCTGGCGGCGACGGTCGCAGAACGCTGGCGCGCCCTGATGGAATTGATGGCTGGCTGTCGCACAGCGAACGAAGTCAACGGCCACATCATCAATGTTCGGCAGCACCAGATCGGCCAGCTCATCGACATCGTCCGCGGTGGGCCTGCGTTCACCTACGGTCCACACGGGAAGACCTTCGCCAAAGCGCTGCGCGCGCTGGCGCGGGCTTGATTTATGTTAGTGCTCAGCCGCCGCGCTGACGAATCCATCGTCATTCAGCCCGCCGACGGCGCGGACGCCAACATGACCATGGCTCAGCTGTTCGCCAATGGGCCCATCCAAATCACGCTGCTCGGCGGTACCGGCAGGCGCATAAAAATGGGCATCGAAGCCCCCGAACAACTCGCCATTCGCCGCAAAGATATCCTCTGAAGGCGTGAGCCCTCGTCCAGGCCTGCCGGACGATTTTTTCAGCTTTCCTCGCCTCACGTAGGTCATTGATTTGACATATGATTCTGGCGGCTTACATATCTTTGCCGTTGCAACCGAACGCTTCGCCAACACCTGCGCGATGTGCATAATGACTGTCCCGCAACGTAGATCAATAGAAGGGAACGGTTCATGGAGCGTCGCCTGCATACCCGCCACCGCGCCCGCACTACAGTGTACGTCGTGATGTCCGGACGAAAGAGCCGGATCTGCAAGGCCAAGAACTTGAGTGCGAACGGCGTGTTCGTCGAGACTGAAAACCTCGGCCTGCGCAAGGGGCAACAGGTGCAGCTCGCATTCGCCATCAACTTGGGGCTGGTCACCAAGATCCATCGCCGTACGGCGATCGTCGCGCATGTGACCCGCGGCGGCACCGGGCTCATGATGGAGCAGTTCGCCGGGAGATAGGGGCGCGCCGCCGGGCGTCGCCGTAAGCCGGTCTATCCTGTAACCTGTCGGCTCCATGCCGCCTTTCGATCCGCCTCGCTCGGATGCCATCCGCATCCGCGGCGCGCGACAGAACAATCTCAAAGATTTAGACCTCGACCTCCCCCTCAACGAGTTAATCGTTGTCACCGGGGTGAGCGGTTCGGGGAAGTCGTCGTTGGTTTTCGACACGCTGTATGCCGAAGGTCAGCGCCGCTACGTCGAGACCTTCTCGCCGTACGCGCGGCAGTTCCTGGACCGAATGGACAAGCCGCTGGTCGATCGGATCGACGGCATCCCGCCGGCGATCGCGATCGACCAAACCAACCCGGTGAGGACCTCACGCTCCACCGTCGGCACCATGACCGAGCTCAACGATCATTTGAAGCTGCTGTTTGCGCGCGCCTCGATGCTTTACTGCCGAGGCTGCCACCGGCCGGTGCGGCGCGACACGCCTGCCGGCATTCACGATTCGCTCACTGCTCTCGCACGTGAGCACGGTGACCCGCCGCTTCTGCTGACTTTCCCGGTGCCCATCCCTAAGAACTTCAAGGAAGCAGAGATAAAGGGATTGCTATCCGCCCAGGGCTACACACGCATCCATGAGAAGCGCGGCGATACTCTGCAAGTAATCCAGGATCGCTTTCGCTGGTCCTCGGTCGATCCGTCCCGCGCCGGCGACGCCATCGAATCGGCACTCAAGGTCGGCCAGGGCCGGCTCGACGTGTATCCCAATGCCGGTAGCCGCGATGCCGATGGCCGCGACGCCAGTGGCCGCGACGCCAGTGGCCGCGATGTTAGCGGCGACGGCCGCGACAAATCCGAGGGTCACGCCGCGCCGCCGTGGCGCTTCTCCGCCGGACTGCACTGTCCGGACTGCGACATTAGCTACAAAGATCCCAGTCCCAGTACCTTTAGCTTCAATTCCCCGATCGGCGCCTGCGAGACCTGTCGCGGTTTCGGCCGCAGCATCGGCGTCGATTACGGCCTGGTGATTCCGGACACGGCCTTAAGTCTGCGCCAGGGAGCGATCAAACCCTGGCAAACCGAGTCTTATAAAGAATGCCAGGCGGACCTTCTCAAGTTCGCCCGCAAACGCGACATACCCATCGACACCCCTTGGCGCGACTTGACCGAAGCACAGCGCACCTGGGTAATCGAGGGCGAGGGCGAATGGACCAAGAACGTCTGGTACGGCGTGCGTCGATTCTTTGCTTGGCTCGAAACCAAAGCCTACAAAATGCACATTCGCGTGCTGCTGTCGCGCTACCGCTCCTACACTGAATGCGGCGCCTGCCATGGCGCACGCCTCAAGCCAGAGGCACTACTGTGGCGAGTCGGCAATCCGGGCATCCATATCCGTGAATTGATGCTGCTTTCCATCGACGACAGCCGCCGCTTCTTCGCCGCGCTCGAATTGCCGGCGCCGCTCGATGAAGCAACCGACTTGTTGTTGCGCGAAATTCGCGCGCGCCTAAAATATTTGACCGATGTCGGATTAGGTTATTTGAACCTCGACCGCCAATCGCGCACGCTGTCGGGCGGAGAGGTTCAACGGATCAACCTCACCACCGCGCTCGGCACCTCGCTGGTCAATACACTGTTCGTATTGGATGAGCCCTCGATTGGGCTTCATGCCCGCGATGTGGATCGCATCGTCGGTGTCATGCACCGACTGCGCGACGCCGGCAATACCCTGGTCGTGGTCGAGCACGATCCGAAGGTTATGCAGGCCGCGGACCGCGTGCTGGACATTGGACCCGGCCCGGGTGAGCACGGTGGAGAGATCGTGTTCTTCGGGCCCATGGCCGATTTGTCCATGGCCAAGGGATCTCTCACCGCGGATTACTTGTTCGGCCGCAAGCGAGTGCAGATTCCGCACGCGGCAACGGGCGGCGCAGCCCCCGCGGGCGCGGCCGGCAGCCTGCGGCTGCAAGGCGCCACCGAACACAATCTCAAGGACCTCGATGTTGAGATCCCGCTGCGCCGCATGGTCTGCGTCACCGGAGTCAGCGGCTCCGGAAAATCCACTCTGGTGCACGATATTCTCTATCCGGCACTGCTGCGCGCCAAGGGCAGGCCCACGGAAAATCCGGGGCGCTACCGCGCGCTCGTGGGCACTGAATTAATCGACTCGGTCGTCATGGTCGACCAGAGTCGCATCGGGCGCACGACACGCTCGAATCCTGCCAGCTATGTGGGCGCATTCGACGCCATTCGCGATTTGTTCGCGAAACTGCCGCAGGCCCGCGAGCGCAAATACACCGCCGGCACCTTCAGTTTCAATGCCGGCAACGGCCGCTGCCCGGGTTGCGGCGGCAACGGCTTCGAGCACGTAGAGATGCAATTCCTCTCCGATGTCTACTTGCGCTGCCCGGACTGCGACGGCCGGCGCTATCGGGCGGAGGTGCTCGAAGTAAAGCTGCCGCGCATCGACGCGCCGCCAATGAGCATCGCCGATGTTCTGGATCTCACGGTATCCGAAGCCCTGGCCGTGTTTGCCGGCGAGGCCGAGGTGTGCCTGCGCTTGGCACCCCTCGCCGACGTCGGCCTCGATTACTTGCGCCTAGGACAACCCGTACCGACGCTGTCCGGAGGCGAGGCGCAGCGCCTGAAGCTTGCCGGGCACCTGGCTGAAAACGCCGTGCGCCTGAATGCCGTAAACAAGGCCTCGCTGAAAAAGGCCATGCGCACCGCCGCCGCTGCCGGCCCCCGAAAGGGCTCGCTGTTCCTGTTCGATGAACCCACCACCGGGTTGCACTTCGACGATGTCGCGAAACTGCTCCGTGCCTTCCGGCGCTTGATCGATGCCGGGCACTCGTTGCTGGTAATCGAACACAATTTGGATGTGGTCCGCGCCGCCGATTGGGTGATCGATTTAGGTCCTGAGGGCGGTGATGCCGGCGGCGAGGTGGTTTGCTTCGGCACCCCTGCCGACATCACGCGTGTCGCCGCCTCGCACACCGGGCGCGCGCTCCTCGACGCCGATAAGCCGCTCATCGCGGGTTCGCCGTATGGCAGCCCCGCGCCGCACTCAGCCGTCACTGCCGTGGGCCGCGCGAGTCCGCCGACCTCAATCGACATTCACGGCGCTCGCGAGCACAACCTCAAGAATGTCGATGTGAAGCTCAAGCTCAATCAATTCACCGTGATCACCGGAGTATCGGGCAGCGGCAAGAGCACTTTGGCGTTCGATATTCTTTTCGCCGAAGGTCAGCGCCGCTACCTAGAATCGCTGAATGCCTACGCGCGCCAATTCGTGCAACCCGCTTCGCGACCTGACGTCGATGCCATTTTCGGCATTCCGCCTACCGTAGCCATTGAGCAGCGCACCAGCCGCGGCGGCCACAAGAGCACTGTGGCAACTCTCACCGAGATCTATCATTTCTTGCGGCTCCTTTATGTGAAGCTCGGCGTACAGTATTGTCCGATCTGCGAGGCGCGTATCGAACCGCAATCCGCAGACGCCATCGCCGCCCGCCTGCTCAAGGACTATCGCGGCAAGAGCATCACTTTGCTGGCGCCCCTGATCGTGGCACGCAAGGGCTTGTACACCGCGCTCGCAAAATGGGCGCGTGGCAAGGGGTTCTCTCACCTGCGAGTGGACGGCAATCTGCAGCCGACGATAAAGTGGCCGCGGCTCGATCGATTCATAGAGCACAATATTGAACTGCCCGTTGCGACGCTGACGGTTAGCGCGGCACGTGAGAGCGAACTGCGAGCGGCGCTGGGCTTGGCGCTGGAGTATGGACGCGGCGTCGTACACGTTGACAGTGCAGGCGCCGCGGAATCTGCCGCCAAGTCCCTGGTCGGCACCGCTTCGTCGCGCGTTTTCTCCACCAAGCGCGCCTGTCCCAACTGCGGTACCGGCTTTCCCGAACTCGACCCGCGGCTGTTCTCCTTCAACTCGAAGCACGGCTGGTGCAAGGGCTGCTTCGGCACTGGACTACAAATCGAGCACTTTGACGCCGAGCAAAGCGGCGAAGAATCCGCGTGGCGCGACACGGGTGATGATGGGCGGCCGCACAATTGCCCCGATTGCGGCGGGCAGCGGCTCAATCCCGTGGCTCTGCACGTACTGTTCCGGGACAAGTCGATTGCCTCGCTCACAGACCTGTCGGTGCAGGATTTTTCCGCGAACCTGCAAAAGCTCAAGCTGGTCGGGCGCGAGCGTGACATTGCACGCGACTTGCTCGCGGAGCTTGCCGCGCGCACCGCCTTTCTGTCCGATGTGGGCTTGGGCTACCTGCAATTGAATCGCGCGGCCCCCACCCTCTCCGGCGGCGAGGCGCAGCGCATTCGCCTGGCAGCGCAACTGGGGTCGAATTTGCAGGGCGTTTGCTATGTGCTTGACGAACCGACCATCGGACTGCACCCGCGCGACAATGTCGCACTTCTGCGCACCTTGGATAAGCTGCGCGCTAAGGGCAATACCCTGGTCGTGGTCGAACACGACGAAGACACCATACGCCGCGCGGACTTCGTGATTGATTTAGGGCCCGGCGCCGGTACTCGCGGCGGCCACGTGGTGGCGCAGGGAACCGCCGCCGAACTCGCTCGTTCCGGTACCTCCGCCACCGGCCGTTGCCTCGCCGCGCCGTTGCAGCATTCGCGCGCCCGCCGCCGCATCATCGATCGCGAAACGCCCATGATCGCCATCCGCGGCGCGACTTTGCACAATCTGCGCAAGGTCGATGCGCGAGTCCCGCGGGGCCGGCTCACGGTGGTCACCGGTGTCTCGGGCTCAGGCAAGTCCTCGCTGGCACGCGATGTGTTGTTGGGCAACCTCAAGCGCCTGCTGGTGCGGCCGCCGCGCGGCAATCGTACTCGTCGGTCGGACGTCGCCCTGCAGGGCTGTGATGCCCTCACGGGATGGCAGAAAATCAGCCGCGTACTAGAGGTGGATCAGACCCCCATCGGCAAGACTCCGCGTTCCTGCCCGGCAACTTACATTGGTTTTTGGGATTCCATCCGCCGGCTATACGCGGATACCACCGAGGCACGCATTCGTGGATTTTCGGCCAGCCGGTTTTCATTCAACACCGCCGGTGGCCGCTGCGAGGCCTGCGAGGGCCAGGGAATGCAGCGCATCGAGATGAGCTTCCTGCCGGACGTACAGGTGCTATGCGATGTCTGCGGTGGCAAGCGCTTCAATCCGCAGACCCTGTCTATTTTGTTCAAGGGCAAAAGCATCGGCGAGGTTCTCGCCATGAGTGTCGATGAAGCACTGGAGTTCTTTGCCGCCCAGCGCAGCGTGTTCCACCCGGTAAGCCTGCTGGCGGACGTCGGGCTCGGCTACTTGAGCCTCGGTCAACCTAGCCCAACCCTATCCGGCGGAGAGAGCCAGAGGATCAAGCTGGTCACCGAATTATCGAAGGTTCGAACCGATGAACTCGGCATCGACATCGCGCGCCGCGAAGGGCAGCACACCCTGTATGTGCTCGATGAGCCGACAGTCGGCCTGCACATGGCGGACGTCGAGAAGCTCGTGCGCGTATTGCACCGCCTGGTCGATACCGGCAATACCGTGGTCGTCATCGAACACAATCTCGATGTCATGGCCGAGGCGGATTGGATCATCGACCTGGGTCCCGAGGGCGGCGACGGCGGCGGACGGATCGTCGCGCAGGGCGCTCCGGACAGCATCACCCGCAAGCCGGAGAAGAGTCATACGGCGAAAATCCTGGCAGAATTCTTGTTGGAGCGCGGTGTCGCATAACCGCGCCTCAGCTCATTTCCCTGCGGGCGCCGCAGCATCGTTTTCCTCTTGAGTCGTCGACTTAGCCCCATTGCTTATTTGTTTCGCGCGCAATCCCTGATCTTCGATCAGGCGCTTACGCACGTATAGGAAGCGAATGTTTTCGTACTCAAAGGGCGAGCCGGTGGCGTAGTAGCGAAAACTGACGTTCGAACGCTGATCGATTGCATTGACGGTGCCGAGGCCCCAAGACACATCACCGCGGTACAGTTTGCCAAGGTCAATGCCATACAAGACGCCATAATCGCCGATGAAGCCGAGGCCATCGCGCAGAGTCGAAGGACCCAGCAGCGGTAGCACCAGATAAGGTCCCGGGTGCATGCCCCATCTGGCCAGAGTGGTGCTCAACCCGGTAGGCGCTGCGGGGAGTTTGAGCTTCGCAGCCACGTCGAACAATCCGCCGATGCCGATGGTGCTGTTGATCACGAAGCGGCTGATACCTCGCAACCCGAGCTTGAGCCGCCACTGCAGCGTGTAGTTCAACACACTATCGACTTCCGACAGGTTCTCGAAGAAATTGTGTACGCCGGAACGGATCGGCCCCGGAACGCGCCGATAAGTGTTCGACACGGGCAAGAAAACCCGTTCATCGAATCGCGCGTTGAAGCGATAGGTAAATCGGTTCAGGCGCTCCCAGGGATCATAGGTATACATGGACGGAGCATCCGCCGGCGTTACCGGGGGCGGCGCCGGCCCCGCCGGCGCCGCGCCATTATCCGCATTATTTTCCGCCGTACCCATGGCCGCCGCAGTAAACGCGGCGGCACTCTGCGCGGCGGCGGCGTTTTCCGCTGCCGGGTGTTCCGCAGGCACGCTGCGGATACTCACACTCTGCGACGCGCAACCCGCAAGTACCACCCATGAGGCAAAAACTGCCGATCTCATTTCGCCACCGGCCAGCGTCCCGCCAGCATATCCAGCATATCTGACACTTGCTGCCGCGAGCCCACATTGCCCAAGTGCCCTCCATGATCGTAGACGGCAATTCTCGGACCCAATGTGTCCCGCAACCACTTCAGTTCTCTATCATTGAGAATGAGATCATCGCTGTTGCTCTGGCCATAGTAGTCGCCGTTGCTGCGCAGCGTGTCACCGATGATGTCGAGGCGATTGTCGGCGATCAAGGACGCGGCGGTCGCGCCGGGCCGGTGCTGCAAATAATAAGGTGCAAAGACCTTCGTGAAGTATTCCGC
>JAYTXS010000342.1:0-4790 GCA_043742845.1 Gammaproteobacteria bacterium | reverse complement strand
GTCTATCAATTCCATCATCTGTTGCCGGAATTCACCGCGCTGGAGAATGTCGCGATGCCGCTGCTGGTGCGCCGTATGAATCCGCGCGCGGCCAAGGAGCGTGCCGCGGCGCTGTTGGCGCGCGTCGGGCTCGCCGCGCGCCTTGCGCACCGGCCGTCGCAGCTATCGGGCGGCGAACGGCAGCGCGCGGCGGTGGCCCGGGCACTGGTGACTGAGCCGAAGCTGGTGCTCGCCGATGAGCCGACGGGCAATTTGGACGGCGCGAATGCGGCGCAGGTGTTCGAACTGATGCTGGAATTGAATCGCGAGCTTGGCACCAGTCTCGTTATCGTGACCCACGACGAACGGCTTGCCTCGCGGCTCGACCGCGTGTTGGTCCTGACGGATGGAATTCTAGTCGAGCGCGGTGCTGCGCATGACTGACCGGGCGCGCCGGCGCCGAAGGTGGAAGATCACATGCGCGCGCCAGGCAAGCTGGGCCAGCACATAGCCGACACCCGCCGCGGCCAGCCCCAGAACCAGCGCGCCGAGCAGCAGGGGCGCCCATAGCTGGTGGACCTCCGTCCACAGGGTGCGCGACTTAAGGGCGTGCAGGACGGGCATCAAGTCCATCCCCATGAGCTTGGCGCCTACCCAGATCGAGCCGGCTACCTGGGGCAGCCAAGTGAAGGGATTGCTGATGAACACCGTGGCGATGAGTACCGGAAGATTCAGCCGAAACAGCACGCCGAGTATGACGCAGGCCACAAGATGCACCGGCAGCGGGGTAGGCGGAATAAAGGCGATGAACAGCCCCAGGGCGAAGGCGCGGGTCACGCTATGGCGGTTGAATGTCCAGCAGCCGCGGCCGTGCACCAGGGCCTTAAAAGGCTTCAAACACCAGAGTCTCTCCAGCGAATGGCGGTCAGGTGTGATGCGTTTCAGCCAGCGCTGCATTGCCTCATCTTCGCACATCAGCGACAGGCGTATCTGAACCGTCGGCGCTCACGTATCATGCCCGCAGATTTAGACTCGACGAAAGAGGACTCAATGTGGGAGATCATCCGCGCAGGCGGCGGCTTCATGTGGCCGATCATTTTATGTTCCATTGCCGCGGTGGCCATCATATTGGAGCGCCTTTGGACTTTGCAAAGTAGTCGCGTGATTCCTAGAGACCTGTCTCAGAAGGTTTGGAATTGGATCGAAGCGGACCGGCTCAGCGACGATTTGGTAGTCGCACTGGAACAGAACTCACCGTTGGGCAAGCTGCTGGCCATCGGGCTTGCGAACCGTGATAGGCCGCGCGCCTTGATGGTGGAGCGCCTGGAGGACGGCGGGCGGCACGTGGTCCACGAGTTGGAGCGATTTCTGAACACACTCGGCACCATCGCGGCAGTCGCACCGCTGCTGGGCCTGCTCGGCACGGTGGCCGGCATCATTCACGCATTCAACGCCATCACAGCCAATGGTATCGGTGATCCCCGCATCCTGTCGGGCGGGATCGGCGAAGCTCTGATTACGACTGCGGCCGGTTTGACGGTGGCGATACCCTCGCTCATTGCCTATCGCTTTCTGCGCGGCAAGGTCGAGCGCCTGGTGGTGCGCATGGAGAAGGAGGCTATGAAGCTGGTCGATGCGCTGGACGAGCGCGGCTTGTTGCTGGCAGCCGACTGAGCATGAACCTTCGGCCACGCCACCGTGAAGATCCGGAAATCAATTTGATTTCGATGATCGACGTACTACTGGTGCTGCTGATTTTCTTCATGGTGTCCACCACGTTCAATCAGGAGGGTCGGGTCAGGGTGCAGCTGCCGCAGGCCAGCGAGGTTGCGTTGCCGCGTGGCGCACACGACTCGCTGGTAATCACGGTCACTGCGGAAGGGGGCTACCGGGTCAACGAACGCAGCTTGATCAACGCCAGCCCCGACACCCTGCGGGCCGCGCTCGTCAAGGAAGCCGGCGCCGATCGCGGGCCGATCACGATTCGCGCCGATGCGCGCACCACGCATCAGGCCGTCGTCACGGCAATGGACGTGGCGGGCAGGCTGGGCTTTGCACAGTTGAACATCGCCACCGTCCATGAGGAAGCGCCGCATTGAGTCGGGCGGCCGCAGCGGACCCGAATCCTGCGGGCGGTTCCTGGTCGATCTATCGGCGGCTGGTCAAGTACGCCAATCCCTACCTTGGCGTGTTTCTGATCGGCGTACTGGGCGCCATTCTGTTCGCAGTGTCCAACGCCTCGCTCGCGTACCTGGTCAAAACCTTCACGCACGGCGCGTTCTTGGTGAAAAATCCTGAGGTCTTGTGGGAAGTGCCGATTGGGGTGGTGGTGCTGTTCACTTTGAGAGGCATCGGCGACTACGTTCAGACCTACTATCCCAGCTGGGTAGGGCGACAGGTCATCAAGGGGCTGCGGCGCGATGTGTTCTCGCACTACCTGCGCCTGCCTACGGCCTATCTCGACCGGCAGCAGTCCGGACATCTGTTGTCGAAATTGACCAATAACATCGAGCTGGTGTCGGCGGCGGCGACCAGCGCCGCGATTTCCCTGATCAGCGACAGCTTGAGCATCCTGGTGCTGCTGGGCACGCTTTTTTATATGAACTGGCGACTCGCATCGTTTTGTATCGTCGCGGCGCCCATCATCGCCTGGTTGATGCAAATCGCGAATCGCAGTTTTCGCCGCTACAGCGAACGGATTCAATATTCCATGGGAGATATTACGCGCGTCGCGAAAGAGGCCATCGATGCGCATCGCCTGATCAAATTATTCAACGCCGAGGATCATCAAACCGAGCGCTTCGAACGGGTCAATGAACACAATCGCGCCTCGAACATGAAGCTGATTCGCGCGCGCGCCATCAGTAATCCGGTGGTGCAGTGCATCGCCTCCATTGCCCTCGGCAGCATACTTTACGTTGCCATACGGCAGGTGTTCACCCACCATATGCAGGTCGATGAATTTCTCGGATTTCTGACGGCATTGATGCTCATCCCGTCGCCGCTGCGCAGTTTGGTGAACATGAGCGGGCCTCTGCAGCAGGGCATCGCCGCGGGTCAAAGCGTGTTTGAGATTTTGGATCATCCTACCGAAGGCAGCGGCGGCGCGCTGGCGCTGGTCCGAGCACGCGGCGAGGTGGAGTTCCGCGACGTCTCCTTCGCCTATTCGAGCGAGAAAGGCGAGGTGCTGCGCCATGTGAGTTTCACGGTGCGGCCGGGAGAAACCGTCGCCATCGTTGGACCCTCCGGCAGCGGCAAGACGACGCTCATCGGCCTGGTGCCGCGGTTCTTCGATCCGCAGCAAGGTTGCGTGCTTCTCGACGGCGTCGATGTGCGGGACTACCGTTTGACGGATTTGCGTTCGCAGGTGAGCTTGGTGAGCCAGGACGTGGTGCTGTTCAATGACACCATCCGCAATAACATCGCCTTCAATGCAGTCGACAAGACTGATCTTGAAGTCGAAGCCGCGGCGCGTGCCGCCAATGTCATGGAATTCATCGTGCAGCAGCCGCAGGGACTCGACACGCCGTTGACGGACCGCGGGCAGAATCTCTCCGGAGGACAGCGGCAACGCATTTCCATCGCGCGGGCACTGCTCAAGGATTCGCCGGTTCTGATCCTGGACGAGGCCACCGCGTCGCTCGACAATGAGTCGGAGCGAAAGGTGCAGCAGGAACTCGGCATCTTGATGCAAGGGCGCACTACGCTGGTGATCGCGCACCGCTTATCGACCGTCGAGGGCGCCGACCGCATCATCGTCATGGATCAAGGACAGATCGTGGAGAGCGGCACCCACGGGGAATTGCTGGCGCGCGGCGGATTATATGCCGCGCTGCATGGTTTGCTGATCAACGCGTAACTCGACGCGCCGTAACGGGACCGCCACACATGCAGCTGCAATCTTGGCTCAATCGGATTTGGTACGAACGCGCGACCCCGCCATGGTGGCTGCTGCCGCTGTCGTTGACGTACGGCGCGGTCGCGGGGTTGCGCCGCTATCTTTATGCCAAGCATTGGCGCAAGTCCACTCGAGTGTCCGCGCCGGTGGTTGTCATCGGAAACTTAAGCGTGGGGGGAACCGGCAAGACTCCGCTGGTATGCTGGCTTGTCGCACGCCTGATCGATCTGGGTTTCAAACCCGGCGTGGTCACCCGCGGCTACGGAGGTTCAACCGGTCATGTGCGGCTCATCGATTCGTTCGACGATCCTAAGCTCGTCGGCGATGAATCCATCTTGTTGGCGCGCCGCACCGGCGCTCCCGTGGCGATTGGCCGCAATCGTCCGGCGGCCTCGCAGCTATTGGTCAATGCCGGATGCGACGTCATCGTCAGCGATGACGGTCTGCAACACTACGCGCTGGCCCGCGACTGCGAAATTGTCGTCATCGACGGCGACCGACGTTTCGGCAATGGCTGGTTGCTGCCGGCGGGTCCGCTGCGCGAAACTCCCGCCCGATTGGCGGGGGCGGATGCGGTGGTGGTCAACGGTCCGCGTGCGCTGCTCGACGGCGCCTTCAGCATGCGGCTGGAGGCCAAAAACGCCGTCAATCTGGTCGGCGGCGCGGCGAAGGCATTGAGTGAGTTTGCGGGACGGTCGGTGCACGCAATCGCCGGTATCGGCAATCCGGAGCGGTTTTTCAATATGCTGCGCGCCCACGGGATCAACGTCGCCGGCCATCCGCTGCCGGATCACGCGCATCTGAGCGCCGCCGATATTTTCTTCAGCGACCAGCGTCCCGTGTTCATGACCGAAAAAGATGCCGTAAAATGCGAGGGGATGGCCGCGGCGCACCACTGGTATGTGCCGGTCAC
>JAYTXS010000341.1:0-3700 GCA_043742845.1 Gammaproteobacteria bacterium | reverse complement strand
TCGGGCGCCCCGGTCGATGGCAGGCCGTGTTGACGGCGTTCAAGCCAAGTCAAGAGCGGCCCGAGCCGGCCTCTCCCGGTGAGCAGTCGGACTTGGAGCATCGCAAGAAAGAGGCGAAGCACCTGCTTAAAGGAGCCGGAGTGTTGCGAGATCGCGCGGCCCGTCATTGTCATAGATGTCTCAGGGCTTGGCGGAAACCCGCGCTGAATCACGGTAGGCCGTAACGTGAGAGTTCCGCGAGCAAGTAGCTCACTCGTGAGAGTGTAGCCCACGCAATGTCGTGCGAGGCCGGTCGCAACGCGGGCCTTCGTCTCAGAAGGCCAATTCTCGACGCGAGCCTTCAGCATCGGCAGATCATGAGCGTTGATTCCTAAATAGCGACCACTACGAAGGTCCAAGAGAATGGCGCCGTCATCGAATTCCCGGCAGTAAACGTGTGCACTTAAGTTATAGGTAGGCATTGGGCGATGTTTCAGCGACGTGTCACTGAGCAAGAGCCGGCTTGCGGAGCGCAAGCCGGCTGCCTGCACTAGCTCTTCAACCGCTATGCGGCATGAAGTGCACGTTATCGATCTGTCCGGGATACAGAATCCCTCGCGTTTCATTCGACACGAGTCCAAGTTCGATAATCATAAATGTCTCCTTATCGCCTGTTAGAACACTTGCTTTGCGGAAGCAGTTCTACGTTGCGGCTGATGCGCCGATATTGTCAACGCCACATGGGCGACACTTTGGGTGTTGTCGTGCGCCAAAAAGTCACCCATGAAAACAACGCTTGGGGGAAAGGAGCAACGCGTATGAATACACGCGGAAAAATGTTGTTGCGCTAAAATACGAGTGCGGTACATTTGTGAGTACGTGTCGACCCATGGATGGGGGACTTATGACGAAGTTTCGACTTCCGCCACTCAATTCGCTTCGTGCCTTCGAGGCGGCCGCGCGGCACCAGAGCGTCAAAAGTGCCGCGACTGAACTGCACGTGGGTCGCGCGGCGGTGAGTCGGCACATTCAAAAACTGGAACGCTATATCGGCCGACAACTGTTCGATCGGCATCATCGGCAAGTCATTTTGACAGATGCCGGGGCGATATTGCTGGCCGCAGTAACTACTGGCTTCTCGCACATCCATCGCGCCTTCATGCTATTGAGCGGCAATCAATATCCAGATCGGTTGGTAGTCTCTGTGGATCCGGATTTCGCCGGGCTGTGGCTAGTGCCACGCCTGAGCGAGTTCTACGCGGCCGTACCGAATGCGTTGTTGGAGATCCGGGCTGAGAAGACGCGTCTTTCGGTACAAGACCCGGCAGTGAGCTGCGCGATCCAGTACGGCGAAGCCGGCGTTGCCACCAAGAAAGTTGAGCTGTTATTCAGGTCTAGACTATTTCCGGTGTGCAGCCAAGAGCTGATGCGTACTGCGCCGCTGATAGCGCCGGACGATCTGCGTCGGCATGTATTGCTGCATGATCGATCGACACAGGAATGGGAGGAATATCTGCAGACGTACGCTCCGGATATCGATATCAACGTGCATCTAGGAACGGTTTTCAGCGGCACTGCGCTTTGCATGGACGCAGCTGTCCGGGGCCAAGGCGTGGCGATCGGCGATGATTGCCTGGCGGCCACACATCTTTCGGAAGGAAGGCTCGTCAAGCCGTTCAAGTCATTTGTGCTGTCGCGAAATGCATATTATTGGGTAGTTCGGCGAGGAGGGGCGGTGCATCCGACAGTAAAAGCGTTTCGGGCGTGGCTGGTAATGAGCGTACGCGGCGTGCGTTGAGTGACATTTAATTGCACCATCTCGCCTAAAAAGTGGGTTGAACATGCGTCTCTGATTGCTCAGGCTTCGACCTAGACCGATTACTACTACAGGGAGCGATCTACATGGACGGAAATGTTTCAAATGTTGACGACGGAGTGGAGCGGGGCGCACTGCTGGATCTGAAAAACGTCGATGTGTGTTGCGGTCGGCACGCGGCGATGACGGCGCTTGACGTCTTTAACACTCACTTGGCGACTCGGCCGTTGTCCGTGGCGGAACTAACGCTTTTCCTCGCGAGCATGGCATCGTTCAATCGGCACACCATCGGCGGCATCGCGATTTTGGCAGGTCGACTGTCGGACGAGATTTTGCCGTTGTTGCCGACCAAGGGACATGAGATCGGCGCCTATGTGTTGGATGCGGCGATCGATGAGTATGGCTTGCGAGAGAGCGTCACTCACGTCGAGCTGGCTCGGAATTTTGCGCAGTACCTGGGGATCACGGCGCCGCAGATCGAATCGCGGGGCAATGCGTGCGCCTCGGCGGTGGCGCTCGGCGACGCGCTGTATTCGTGGTATCGCCATGAGCCGGTAGCCTTTGCACTGGGCGCGCACGCGGCGTCTGAGGCGACCAGCGTGAAAGAATTCATGGCGTGGCACGATGTGTTCCTGAAATTTCCGCAGTACCGACTGTCGCGGGATACGCCGCAGTTCGAATATTTGCGTGCCCACTTTGTGCACGAGCCGGACCATATCGACCACACTCGAACGTGCGTCGGTCGCTACCTGGATGTGTTGCCGGCACACGGAGCGTTGCTCCGGGAGGGCTCGAAGAGATATTTGGATCTTTATCAAGAGATGTTTCACGAGTTGGATACCTTAATTTTTAAGTAGCGGGGGGATTCCATGTCGGAAAGTGGTAGCCGCGTCCGGTTCGTCATCAAATCGGCGCGCGATCCCTTGGCGGAAGATGGTCCGAATGTAATTCGGAACCTGAGGCTTTGCCCCAAGAGAATATCGTCGGTCTATGTATACGATCAGGTGGGCAGCGAGCTGTTCGAACAGCAGTGCCTGACGCCCGAGTATTACCTCCGGCGCGCGGAGACGGTGCTGCTCAAGGGGCATGCGGAAGAGATCGTGCGGCGGTGCGGCGACTTTGCCGTAGTCGAGCTGGGGGCAGGAACGGCGGAGAAGACGGGTATTTTGTTGGCGGAATATGCCAAGCGAGGCTTGCGCTGCGACTATTTTCCGATCGATGTGGATGTGGAAACCCTTACAGCAGCGGCGCATCGGCTGGCCCGTGAATTTCCGCATCTATACGTGCATTGCCTGGGCGGTACCTACGAGGAGTGTTTGGCAGCGCTGCCGAGAGACGGGCGCCAGCGATTGTTTCTGTTTCTCGGCAGTTCGCTCGGCAACATGGAGTGGCCGGAGATGCACGCATTGCTGGCGCAGATCTTCGGGCATGCCGAGCCGGGGGATTATTTGCTGGTCGGTGCGGATTTGGAGAAGGATGCGGGGGTTATCGATCGGGCTTACAACGATGCCGCGGGCTTCGGACCGCGCTCCACGCTCAATATGCTCACGCATCTGAACTGGCGGTACGGCGGCGATTTTGCTATGGAGAGGTATGCCTACCGGTCGGCTTACAATGCTGGCGCGCGCCGCAACGAGATTCGAATTGAAAGCTTGGTTAAGCAGACGGTGACGCTGCGCAAGCTGGGGTTAAGCGTCTCGCTCGGTAAATCGGAATTCATCGATGCTGAAGTAATGTGGAAATTCCATCCGACGGAACTCACTCAGCTGTTTGAAAACGCGCGCTTCTGCCCAATCGACGAGTGGATCGAACCTGTTCATCGCTATGGGCTGTTCCTACTGCGGCGTCAGTGAGATGCGCGCCGGCTCAGCGCGGTAGACGCCGATGCACACCGCTTCACGGACT
>JAYTXS010000340.1:0-3406 GCA_043742845.1 Gammaproteobacteria bacterium | reverse complement strand
CGTAGGCGATATGAAAATCAAATAACCCAAGCCTGCCAGAACCATCAGAACGCCGAGAATTCGAGGAAGGAATGTTGATCTAACAACTAGGTAGCCCGTGACACGCAATGAACCCCGAAAGGAATCAAGGCAATACCGTAACCTGAATTGAACGACGCCGAGGAGTGAGGGGGCTGCAAGAATTCGATGGCGCCAAAGTAATTCAGTGAGTTGACGCTCATTATGACGACAAAAATAATTCTACAAAGGGATGCCAAGAACGACAGTCTTCGACTCACCGGCTGGAACAAGTAGAAAAACATAAGTGCCACACCGGTATCGGATGCTAGATTCACGAGCATTTTCATCGGCGTAGCGGTTGCAGCGCCGCTTGGGGCTGTAACGAAGATCAAAAGGTACATGAAGCCAGCAATTCTGGCTTTGAAGCGCGGTGACATTTCTGCAATCGGCTTCACGAGCCATTTACCTTCATTCGAAGAGGCTAGCCCACTTCGCCAACTACAGCTAACAGGCAATCGGATTGCGATACCGAGTGATGGGAGTTGGCCGACACCTCTCGCCTTCTTGTCACGGGCATTTTCACGCATCACGCTGTGATCGATTGATTTCGAGCGGACAACCCGGGGTCCAGATCCGATTCGGCCCACGGATGCCTCCCGGGATTGACCGGGCAGATCTGGATGCATTGTTAAATATTGTGCAACCTGAACACATTACCAAGCTTTACAAAAGTTATTTCCAGTCCGGTTCGTCGGCCGCCGTGACGCGGCAACGCGGCAAGTCGCCGCGCCAGGCGGCCTTTTTCTTCAGAAATCCGGAAGTGACGTTTCACGCCGCGCAATTAGCTAATCTCTTCCTGGAGGCTTATCTCGAACTCCACGCACCGGTGAGTATCTCTTTCGAGCACGCCTGGTTTTTGTTGCTGGCACTGGCGCGACACGACGAGGTGGGGTGGCCCGCTGCGAGGATTGCGGCGGTTTACGATTGAGTGATTTGCTGGCCAAACATAAACACACCTGCGGCAATTGCCAGCAAGGGTCGCCACCTGCACTGGCGCACTGAGGCGGTCCGCGGCCGAACAGGGTTGCGTGTAGGATCTTTCCGCAACCGTCTATCGCAACACCGTCCTCGGCCATTGGTGGAGGCCGCCAAATGGCCGTAAATTATAAAGGCGGATCCGCTCCTAGGCATCGCCGGCGTCATAAGTCACGCACCTAACGGAACGCGGCGCGGTGATCGCGCGGACTCCAGCGTCCCGTCTCGACCGCCGTGATGAAGTCGTATGCGATGCGGTTGAATTCGTCGGGCTCCTCCAGATTGATGGTATGTCCGGATCGGGGGATTACTGCAAGTCCCGCGGTTGCGATAGTGCGCTTCATCAACAAACCCGGTTCAAGACAGGGATCGTCCTCATCGCCCGCCACGATGAGCGTGGGGACGCTCATATTCCGCATCGGGTCGCGCAGGCTCCACAGCGAAGGCCGCTGCTTCTGGACGCCCCGCATGGTCAATGCGGAACCTCGCGTCGAGTGGCTGGCCAGTTGCGTTGCGAACTCCCTCCAGCCGCGAGGATTCTTGTTTTGGAATTGGACCCGTGCCGGCCCAAGGGCATAGCTGTTAGCAAACACAGCCATGGACTCCGGCTCGATCCGCTCTGCGGTGGCCTCCATCTCCGCTTGGAATTCCGTCTGTCGGGTCGGTTCTGCTCCGTATCCGCATGATGCGACTAGCAGCGATCGCGCTCGGGTTGGATATGCCATTCCAAAGTGCAGCGATGCAAAGCCACCCATTGAGAGGCCGGCGATGTGAGCGCGCTCGACGCCGAAGTGCGCGAGCACGTCGCGAATGTCATCACGAGCCCGTGCCTGGGAGTACCGTGCTGGATCCTCGGGCACGTCCGACGGAGGGTACCCGCGCGCATTGAAAGTGATGCAGCGAAACCAGCGCGACAGGAAGCGCACCTGCGGTTCCCAGCTGCGATAATCTCCTGCGAACTCGTGGACGAAGACAATGGGAACACCCGATCCGGTCTCTTCTGCGTAGAGGCGGACACCGTCATCGGTCATCGCATAGGACACGCCAGGCATCGCGGTCGCGGCTCCCGAGGAGGTCCCGTCACCTCCGGACGTGCTTGTTCTTGAAAATGCGAGTGCCAATGGAAGGACCGCAAACAATGCACTGGCGAGTGAGCGTCGTCGCATGATACCCCGAACGCGGCCTGTTTTTAACAGTTTACACCTCGAACGCCGCTGATTCTCGAGCTTAAGGACGGACGGCGCCAGCCGTTGATCAAGTCAAGGTCAAGTGTGCGGTGAAAGTGTCTTGGATCACCGAACAATCCGCCAACGGCCGGTATCCGGCCACATAGCGGCAGCTCTCCGTCTTCAAAAATTGCGAGCGGGCGCTTAGCCCAAAAAAACGCGTCCGTTTGGACAGTCGATCTCGGCAATCAAGGCCGGGGCAGCACCAACGCCGATCTTAAGGTCAACAGCAATTACGCGAAGCATTCGGAGCACGCGGTCGGCATCCGGATGCTCGGCGCTAAGACCCACCAGTGTCGCACCTCGCGAAGCGACCAACGCTGGATGAGGCGATTTCTCCCAGTCTATGAAGAACGGCACGATTCCATCCGCGATAACGCATCGCAAATCCGTTAATTTCCACGTCAGAACCGTGCCGTCCACTTGCTTGCGTCTGCCGGACAGTACTTTGCCGAGTTCGACACCGTGCTGTGCGGCTGCGTCCCGAAAGTTCGTAAGCCCGCTACCTTTCGCTGCCCATCCGACGAGGCGCGACGAACCGAGAGCCTCCAGTCCAAACGGACGTCCGTCGGATGGGGACGAATGGTGCGGGTCCGGCGCAATGATCTCGAGATAAGAACTTGGTCCTAGGGCCACAAGCGCATTGCGGGTACCCCAGGTCGGATGCTGCCCGCCGAGGCTCGCTCGAACCCCGAGCACTCGTTCCACCTCCTCAATTCCGCGGTCAAGATCGGCAGTGGCGTAGACGAGGTGATCGACGAGCGCGAGACCTTGTGGCGATGCCATTCGACCCTCAATGTATCGTGAAGTTGAGACCACCGGAATGGCAGCTTTCCTTCGGTCAGTCTAGCCCCTTCTATGACCGAGTTTGGCCGACGGTTGCCTCTCGCCTACTTGCGACGGTCAAATTCCCGCATCACGCTGTGAGCGATTGATTTGATCGGGCGACCCGTGGTCCAGATCCCTTTGGGCTCAACGATGCCTCCCGGGATTGACCGGGCAGCTCCGCATGCACTGTTAAATATTGTGCAACCTGAACAGATTACCAAACTCTATAGAAGTTATTGCCAGGACTGTGCGGCGACCGCAGTTACGCGGCATCGCGGCAAGTCACCGCGTCAGGCAGCATTTTTCTTCAGAAATCC
>JAYTXS010000339.1:0-15349 GCA_043742845.1 Gammaproteobacteria bacterium | reverse complement strand
TCATTATAGCGCCGCGCACCGAGCATGGGGAGGCGCAAAACGAAGCCCCAAAACAAGCGAAAATGCATCCAAGTCAGCAAGATATTGTCACGCCAGTAGTTGAAGTGGGATACGCCGCCTTCCTCGGGACGAAAGTAGCGTACCGGTGCCGCCATATTGATGGGTGGGATGCCGCGCCAGCACAGCCGCACTACCGCTTCCGCGTCGAAATCGAAACGCCGCATCCATAGCTGCCGCCGCATAATCGCGATCAGCGCGTCGACTGGGTATACCCGGAAACCGTATAGCGAGTCGTGTATACCGGCCCACAAAGTCTCGAGATTGGCCCACCAATTGGAGATTTTCCGCCCCTTGACTCGCAGGGTGGGCGCGCTGGCATCGAATACTGGGCAACCCAGCACCATGGCCTCGGGCCGGGCGATCGAGGTCCGCATGAATGCCTGAATCCGCTCTGCGGGGTGCTGGCCGTCGGAATCCATGGTCAGCACGTGCGTGAAGGCGGCGGCTTTTGCCTGGACCAGCCCAAATAACACCGCCGCGCCCTTGCCGCGATTGCGAGGCAGCACGAATACGCGTAGGCCCGGCTCCGACTTGGCCATGTTGGTCAGACGCTGTGCGGATTCGTCGGTGCTGCCGTCGATCACCACCCAGACTGGCGCCCATTGGCGAAGCGCGTCGCGCACGGTCGCAGACAGCTTCGTGCCGGGGTTGTAGCTGGGAATGAGGACCAAGTGAGAACTGGACGTTTCAGGCGGCCTGCATTCGCTGGGCATGGCGGGGTGTGCGTGCGACACTCAGGCGCGCTTCAGCCAGCGCGCCTGTAAGGCGTGCTCGAGTTCATGCCGGTAATAGTGATCTAGCTCAATGGTGAAGGCGGTGACGTCCAGGGGCGGCTCGAAGCGCTTGCCGAGCCGGACCCGGTAGATAATGGGCAGGGTGGGCCGTTTGAACAGCGGCCAGCCTTTGCTCAAGAAGGGCGAGTCGGTCTCTATCACCAGGGTTTGTACCGGAACCTTCGCGTGCTTCGCGATCAAGCCCACGCTGCCGACCAGCGGGTTTAGCGGATCGCGCGTGGTGCGAGTGCCTTCGGGAAACAGCAGCAGGACGCAGCCGTCGCGCAGGTGGGTCACCGATTCCTTGACCATCTGCCGTGATGATTCGTTGCGCACGTAGCGTGCGAGGCGCGAGCCGGAGCCGAGAAACACATTTTTCATAAGCGTTGATTTCATCACGCACACGATGTTCGGATGGCGGGTCAGAATCAGCAGCGCGTCGATCAGACAGGGATGGTTCGGCGCCAAGATTAGCGGCGGCCCGTTCCTCAATGAGTCGAGGGCGCGCAAATCCAAGCGATAAGTGCGGGTGACGGACAAAGACCAGGCGTAAATACGAAAGCCCGACATGATGCCGCACCGACCGATGGCGGTACCCAGGTGCCGTGGCAGAACGAAGTAAAGAGGAATCGCAAATACCGACCAGGTCAGGCATATGAGCCCTAGCAGTGCGAGCGAAGTGTAGAGGGCGAAATATTCGTAGACAATTTTCAGCGGGCGCAGCATGGGGATGCTCAATCGGGGACATCGACCATTTGCGAGGACTGGCTGATTATCCAGGAAAAGCCGATTCCGCCTGATACATAGCTCTTGCGCTGCACCAGCGGACTGTCGATGAAGGCGGCTCCCGCCAGCGTGTCGTAGCGCGCGTAGGCACCTACCCAAAACTTCGGAAAGCGCTTGGACAGGGCAGAAATGAATTGGGTACCGGCGTAGCCGCCCGAGGCTTGATAAGCCGGACGCGCTGCGGTGACGAACTGCGATGCGACCGAATAAAAATACGCGTGATAGCGCCGGTCCGCGACCAGCGGCCCCGTGAGGAAGCCTAGATTCCAGCCGTTGTATCCCATGGGATCTCGGATATCGAGCGCCAGGCGCGGTGTAAAGGTCCAACCTATGATTTTGGGAGAGCTTTCCAGCGTCACCGCGGCTCGAACCGGCATGCGCAAATCGAGCTTCACTCTGGCGTCATCACTGCGCATCAGGTGGAGGTCGAACGATGGTCCCAACTCCACCGTCGATTTGAGGTCGGGCATCCCGTAGCGCACGTGGTCATTGCGCACCGGCGTCGTCGCGTCGAAGCTGAGATTCAATTCGAATCGATCCTGATCGAACAAAGTGCCGCGGATGCCGTCGCGATTCGCTTTCAAGAATTTGCCGTTGTACAAGATATAAGGTACCGGCAAGGGATACGCGTGAGTGGTGTCCGACCCGCGGTAGTCGTTGAAGGCGATGGCGCCCACGCCCAATCCGAATTCGTAGAGCGGCTCCTCCCTCGCCACAGCGCATTGAGTGCCACTTGCCGCGCACAGCACGACGGCCATCAGCAGAGGCTTCAAGCGCCCGTCTCGGCGCGAATATTGGCGCTGCGCAAGCGCCAGGCTCGAAACGAGCGTGAGAGCTTGGCGCAGGCCAGCAGGTAGTACATCGCCTTGAACAAGCGCAGCCGGCCCCAGATGGGCGTGCGGCCAAAAATGTCGCCCGCCAACAGCGACAGCAGAGCCTCTTCCATACGCAGCACGTTGCGCGGGTCTAAGAACATCTCGCGCATGGTCGGATGGCTGACCCGATAGATGAACCACGAGAATTGCTTCGGCCCGTGGCGCGAGACTCGATCAAACTCCTTGAGCGCCGCCCGGGAGCGCGCGGGTTGCGTAACGCAGGTATGGATGGCGTCGGCGGCCGCCACCGCGCTGTTCATGGCCAGCATTACCCCAGATGAGAACACCGGGTCGACGAAGGCGTAGGCGTCGCCGACCAGCAAGTAGTTTGCGCCGTGGCTATGATCACAGGCGTAAGAGTAGTTGCCCGTGGCTTCCACTTCCGAAATGAGCGTGGCGGACCGCAGACGGTCGACGAGCGGCGGACAAAGAGCGACCGTGGCGAGAAAGAACTCACGCACAGAAGTGCGTCGGGACTTCATGTAGTAGGGCCACACCACCGCGCCTATGCTGGTTGCTCCGTCCGCGAGAGGGATGGCCCAAAACCAGCCATGTTCGAACCAATAAATCGTGACATTGCCCTCGCGCTTGCCGCATTCGCGGTGCGCGCCCGCGAAATGCGCATACAGCGCCGCGCTGTTGTGTCTCTTGTTGCGCTGTTTGGCTTGCAGACGGTTGCCAAGGAAGGTGTCGCGGCCCGAGGCATCGATGAGATAATTCGCCGACCAGGTCTGCTGACGGCCGTCGTCGTGTTCGGCGTGCACCCGCACCCGCCGCACCGCAGCGTTCTGCGCTTCATCGAGAAAATCCACACCCCGGACGCGGCAACCTTCGATTACCTGCGTGCCCAGCTGAGACGCCCGCCTAAGGAGTATTTCGTCGAACTCGGATCGGCGGACCTGGTAGGCCAGGGGCATGGACTTATCCCACGCCTTGGCGAATCTGAATTCCTGGCGCCGGCCGTCACTCGACGAGACGAACTCCGCGCCCCATTTCTCCATGCCGACGTCGCGGATGGATGAGGCGACGCCCAGCCTCTCGAGAATGGGCAAATTGGCAGGAAGCAGCGACTCGCCGATGTGGAAGCGGGGATGGTGAGCTTTCTCCAGCAGCACCACCTGATGGCCTTTTTGCGCAAGCAGGCTCGCGGCGGTCGATCCGCCCGGTCCGCCGCCGATCACCACTACGTCGCAGCTTGCCTCAGGCATAAATCGCCTTTTCCCCCGTCTATCGTGCCGGCTGGCCAACGTCTGTAAGATACCAGGTCATGCACATTTTGATTGTTGAAGATGACGAGGTGGCACGCGACTACCTATTCAAGGCGCTGTGCGCGGTTGGGCACACCGTGGACGTGGCGGGGAACGGCCTCGACGGGCTACGCCTCGCGTCTTCGATTGCCGTGGATCTGGCCATCGTGGATCGAATGCTGCCGAAGATGGACGGGCTGGCCCTGGTGCAATCGCTGCGCGCCACCGGGCGCAAAATGCCGGTGCTCATTTTGAGCGCCCTCGGCGACGTGGATGATCGCATCACGGGACTTCGCGCCGGCGGCGACGATTATCTGACCAAGCCCTACCACATGTCGGAATTGATGGCGCGCATCGATGCACTGGCCCGACGCGGCGAAAACGGTAGTGCGGAGAACAACACCAAGCTGAAACTGGCGGACTTGGAGCTCGACCGAATGACACGCCGCGTCATGCGCAACGGCAAAAAAATCGAACTCACTGCGCGTGAATTTCAACTGTTGGAATTCATGATGCGCCACAGCGGCCAGGTGGTGACCCGCACCATGCTGCTCGAAGGGGTATGGGATTACCACTTCGACCCGCAGACCAACGTCATCGACGTTCATATCAGCCGCTTGCGGCAGGCGATCGACAAGGATTTCGACAAGCCGCTGCTGCACACCGTACGCGGTGCGGGGTACAGTTTGCGCGAAGACGAATAGCGGCGGCCGTGGGACCCGATCAACGCTTTCTCGGCGTTCTCGATACCTCGCCGTTTCGCATCGCCATCGTTTACTCCATCGTATTCGCCTGCGGCGCTGCGGCTCTGTTGGGGGCTGTGGATTTTGCCGTCTCACGCGTGGTCGATAGCAGCACCGATAATTTGATCGAAGCCGAGGTGCAGGGACTGCGCGAGCAGAGGGTGGTGCTGTCGCGCAATGATTTCATCGAGCTGATTGAGCAGCGTTCGCAAGATCAGGATGTGCGGGGCGCGGTGTACTTGATGGTGGATCCGCAGTTGCGCCCGGTGGCGGGCAATGTGCCGGCGTGGCCCAAGATCGCGGCCAGCCAGGGAAAATGGTTCCTGTTCAAGGTGTCGGTGCCGTTCGGCGATGAGACGCGCGAGCACGAAATGCGCGCGCAGCGTTTCCAGTTGCCCGGCGGCTACAACATGCTGGTGGGGCACGACGTGCAGGAACGGCAGGACGTCAAGAGTCTGATGATGCGCGGCTTGATCGCCGCGGTGGTGTTGACCTTGTTGATGGGCCTCGGAGGCGGATTTTGGATGGGCAGGCGCATTCTGGCGCAGGCGGGTGCCATCTCGGCGGTCGCGACGCAGATCATGCGCGGCGACTTATCGCAGCGTCTGCCGGTTCGCGACGCGGATGACGAAATCAATACCTTGGCGCGGGAAATCAACACCATGCTCGACAAAATAGAGCAGCTCACCTTGGGTATGCGCACCGTGCTCGACAGCGCCGCGCACGATTTGCGCACGCCGTTGAACCGCCTGCAGGCCACCGCCGAGGGTGCAATGACGCAGCTGGGGGTGGGATCGGTGGAGCGCCGCGTTCTGGAGCAGGTGTCCACCGAAGTGGATCACATGCGTAGCACGTTGGACGCGCTGCTGCGTATCGCCCTGGCCGAGACCGGCACGGTGGCGCGGGAACCTGTGGATCTGTCGGAATTGGTCGCAAGCGTGGTCGAGTTGTACGCCCCGGTCAGCGAAGAGCGCGGCATCCAGTTGGAGAGTTCGGTCGCAGCCGGGGCCGAGGTTCTCGGCAGCCGCCAGCTTCTGGCACAGGCGCTGGCCAATCTCTTGGACAATGCCATCAAATTTACACCGGATGGCGGCCATATCCGGGTGCTGTTGCGCGGCTCGAGCAGCGAGCCGGAAGTGATTGTCGAGGACAACGGTCCGGGCATACCCGCCGACAAGCGCGAAATTGTTTTGGGCCGTCGTGTGCGGTTGGACGAGGCGCGCAAATTTCCCGGGTCCGGGCTCGGGCTTTCGCTAGTGGCCGCAGTCACCAAGCTGCATGGTGCTCGTTTGGTGCTGGATGATGCCGGGCCCGGCCTGCGCGTTTCGCTGAAGTTTTGAGGCTCGGAAGCGTCAAATTTTCGGCGGCGCGCGCTGCGGCGATTGTCGGCGCATGTCCGGGATATGTGTAAGCCACTGAATTTACTATGTAAAGTGCTCATGGTAGGCGCTCTGGCATAGAACTTGCTCGATTTCCTTTGCGGCATATCACCGCGCTGGGAATTGACCATGGCTGATGCCGCCGACGATGCTCCTGTGCCCCCGCCGAAAAAATCCGGCGGCGGATCTCTCATCAACGGGATCGGCATTTTCGTGCTGACTCTCATTGCCGTCGTGGTCGGCGGCTTCATCAACGCAAAGCTGCATCCGCTCCCCGATTTGCAATTGGACAAGGACGGCAAGATCAAGGCCATCGTTCCCGTGGCGACTGGGGCCCACGGCCAAGAAGGCTCGGGCGGCAAGGGCGCCGCCGTTTACTTCGCCATCGATCCGCCGCTGGTGGTGAATTTCGAAGAGGGCTCTGCGGTGCGCTTTCTACAAATCAGCATGGAAGTCATGGCTCACGATCCGAAAGCCATTGAGAGCGTGCAAAAGAACATCCCATTGATACGCAACAATTTGCTGCTGCTGATGAGCAACCGCAACTATCAGTCTCTGATGTCGCGTGAGGGTAAAGACAAGCTGCGCGAGGAAGCGCTCACCGAATTGCGTGCAGTACAGAAGAAAGAAGGCGGCATGGATGTGGATGACCTGCTGTTCACCAGTTTCGTGGTGCAGTAATGGCGGATGCAAAGATGCGCGCGGCCATTTCGGAAGAAGAGGTCTCAGCGCTGCTCGAAAAAAACGACGCGAGTGGGGTGCGGCCCTATGACTTTACGTCGCAACGCGTCAACCGCACGCAGCTGCCGCTGTTGGAAGTGGTAAGCAAGAGCTTCGCCGAGCGCGCAGGCGCATCTTTGTCTGCGTTGTTGGGACGCGAAGCCAGCATGCAGTTCACTGCACTCTCCTCGGCTAAAAGCGCGGATTTGCAGGCTGCGCTGCCGATGCCGGCGAGCCTCGCGGTGGTGCGCCTCAAGCCGTTGCCGGGCTTCGCCTTCGTTAGCGTCGAGCCGGGATTGTTGTTGACGCTGCTGGACGGTTTTTTCGGCGGCTCGGGGCGCGCCACCTCCGATCCACTGGCGGCGATTGCCCCGGCTGCGCAACGCTTTCTCGCGCTCATGCTGCGCAGCCTCGCGGCCGACCTCGCAGCCGCGTGGGCGCCGGTGACGCCGGTGGAGTTCGAGCTGGTCAAGCAAGAGACGAATCCGCGCTTGGTGCAGCTGGGCACGCCGCAGGAATCCATCCTTGTCCTCAAGTTCACCGTGGAATTCGGTGCACGCAGCGGCAGCATCGATTGGCTGCTGCCCGAGGGGCTGCTGGCGCCGGTGCGCGAGACGCTCGCCGGGGACGGCGGCCAGACGCCGTTGCGCAAGCAGGAAGCGTGGGGCCCGGCACTGACCGCAGCGTTGCAAGGCGCCGAAGTCGACACCCGCGCCATTCTTGCGCAGGCGCAAATCAGCCTGCGTGAGCTGGTGCGCCTGTCCCCGGGAGACATCATTCCCATCGAGGCCCCGCAACAGGTGATGTTGTACGCGGGGGATGTACCCCTGTACCGCGGCCGATTCGGCGTCTCGCAGGGACGCAACGCACTTAAAATCATCTCAGGAGCTTCCATATGAGTACGCCCGATCCGAAAAATGCCGCCGTCGCGCGTGCGCAATTCGGCGATCTGGGACCCAATGCCGTTGGAACAGGCGGACAGGAAATGAACTTAAATCTGATCCTCGACGTCGCGGTGACGCTGGCGCTGGAAGTCGGCCGCGCCCGCATGCCAGTGCGCGATCTGCTGCAGTTGGCGCCTGGAGCCGTCGTCGAACTCGATCGCCTGGCCGGCGAGCCCCTCGACGTGCTGGTAAACGGCGTGCGCATTGCGCGCGGTGAAGTGGTGGTGGTCAACGAGAAATTTGGGATCCGGCTGACGGACGTGGTGAGCGCAACAGAGAGGATGGAACACGCCAAATGACAGGGCTGCCGCAACCTGCCTCGCCGCTGTCGGTGGGCAGTCTGACGCAGCTGACATTGAGCCTGTTCACCATCGTCGGGCTAATTCTGGCAATCAGTTGGGCGTTGAAGCGGCTCAGGCTGGCGGGGCCTCGCGGCTCAGGCGAGATTGCCGTCATCGATGAGCTTAGCGTGGGGCCGCGAGATCGCATCGTGCTGATTCGGGTCGGTGAATCGCAGGTTCTGGTCGGGGTCGGCGCCGCGGGGTTGGTGGCACTCACGCCGTTGGCGGCTCCAATAGCACTCAAAGGCGGCGGCCAGCCGCCGGCGTTCGCCGACCGCATGCGCGACTTGCTGAAACGGCCGGGCGGATCCGCATGAAGCGAGCCGGTTTGCGCCTAGTCATGCTGTTCGCGCTGTTGGCGGCCCATGCGGCCGCTGCGCAGAGTGCGTTGCCGGCCATCGCCATTAAAACGGCCGCCGACGGCGCGCAGACGTACTCGCTCACTTTCCAGGTATTGATCCTGATGACGGTGCTGACGTTGCTGCCGGCGATTTTGCTGGCGATGACGGCGTTCACCCGCATCATCATCGTGCTGTCGATTCTGCGTCAGGCGCTTGGCATGCCGACCACTCCCTCGAATCAAATACTGACCGGCCTCGCGCTATTCATGACCTTTTTCGTCATGAGCTCGACCATAGAGCAATCGTATGGGGCGGGCATCAAACCCTATCTGGACGGTCAGTTGGCGGGCGAGACGGCCATTGACCGTACGCTGCAGCCGCTAAAGAAGTTCATGCTGGCACAGACCCGTGAGAACGACTTGCAATTGTTCGCGAAGCTCTCCGGCAAGACGCAATTTGCAACCCCCGACGACGTGCCGCTGAGCGTGCTGATTCCGACGTTCATGACGAGTGAATTGAAAACCGCATTTCAAATCGGCTTCATGGTGTTCATACCCTTCATGATCATCGATCTGGTCGTCGCCAGCGTGCTCATGTCCATGGGTATGATGATGCTGTCCCCCGTGCTGATATCGTTACCGTGCAAGATCATGCTGTTCGTGGTGGTGGACGGCTGGACTTTGCTGATGGGCACGCTGGCCTCGAGTTTTCACCAATGACGCCCGAGAACGTCATGGAATTGGCGCACCGAATGCTGATGGTGACTTCGATGATCGCCGCGCCGTTGCTGTTGATTGCGCTGATCGCGGGTCTCGTGATCGGCATGCTTCAGGCAGCCACGCAAATCAACGAATCGACGCTGAGCTTCATTCCGAAACTGCTGCTGTTGGTGCTGACCTTGTTCGTGAGCGGCCCTTGGATCCTGCGGGTGCTGAGCGATTTCACACGCGACTTGTACGCCAGCATTCCTACCATGGTGGGCTAGCGCGCGCATGCAGCCACTGACGCTCAACGGCGCCGATGTCTCCCACTGGGTAGGCCGCCTGTGGTGGCCGATGTTGCGAGTGGGTGGATTCGTGCTAACGGCGCCGGTTGCGAGCGAGACCGTCATCCCGACCTTTATAAAGATCGCCATTTCGCTGTCGCTGGGCTTCCTTATGGCGCCGCTGGTGCAGATACCGGCCGCCCTGTCGATCTTCTCCGGTGCGGGTGCGCTCGCGGCCGTGCAAGAAATCCTGATAGGCGTTGCCATCGGCATGGTCGTGCAGCTGGCCTTCGAGGCCTTGACGTTTGCGGGACAGACCATTTCTCTGACCATGGGGCTGGGGTTCGCGACGTTGGTCGATCCGCAGCGCGGCGTAAACACGGCGGTGCTCGGCCAGATGTTCATGATCTTCGGCGTCCTTACCTATCTTGCGATCAACGGGCACTTGGTGCTGCTGGGCGCGTTGGCGGAGAGTTTTCACTCCCTACCTATCGGCGCCGCGCACATCGACAGAAACTTCTTCCAGTCCGTAGCCTTGTGGGGAGCACGGGTATTCGAGACAGGCCTGCTGATTGCACTGCCTGCTGTAATCGCGCTGGTGATCGTCAATTTGGCGCTCGGAGTGGTGACGCGCGCGGCGCCTCAGATGAATCTATTCAGCATTGGCTTTACCATCACCCTGTTGTGCGGATTCTTCTTGCTCATCGTCGGGCTCGACGGCGTCATGGCCGGAGTGCTAAGCCTCATCGACAGCGCTCTTGATGCCGCCGCCGATCTGGTGCGCGCGCCCGCGGTGGCACACTGATGGCCGCCGAAGCCGAAACGGGCGGCGAACGCACCGAAGAACCATCGCAAAAACGCTTGCAAGATGCGCGCGAGCGAGGCCAGGTACCGCGGTCACGCGAGCTGACTACTTTCGCCAGCATGATCGGCGGCAGTGCGACGCTGATCGCGGTGGGCGGCTCGCTGGTCACTCGCCTGTCCGAGATGATGCGTCACGGCCTCAATATCGGCGTGCAGGCGCTGCGTGATCCCGACGGCATGCTGGTCGCGTTAGCCGACGCCAGCATGAGCGCACTCAGCGTTTTGCTGCCGCTGTTCGCGGTCCTAGTCGGCCTGGTATTGCTGGCATCGCTGCTGATGGGCGGCTGGAATTTCAGCATGCGCGCGATGGCGCCGGACTTTTCTCGCCTGAGCCCGCTGGCGGGATTGCAGCGGCTATTCGGAATACGCGGGGCATCGGAATTGGGCAAGGCGTTGCTCAAGTGCGCGGTGGTAGGCGCAGTGTGCTCGGGCATTGTGTCGTGGACCTTGCGTGACGTCGTGGCACTGGCGCACATGGAGCCGCGCGCGGCACTCGGCCGTGGCGCCGCGCTGGTGGGCTGGTCGTTCCTCTGGTTGTGCGCCTCGCTGGCGCTGGTGGCCATCGTCGATGTGCCTCTGCAGCTGTTTCAGTTCAAACGCATGCTGCGCATGACGCGCCAGGAACTGCGCGACGAAGCCAAGGAGTCCGATGGCCGCCCGGAGACGAAGCAGCGCATCCGGCAAATGCAGCAAACGCTGGCTCGTCGCCGCATGATGCACAAAGTGCCGACGGCCGATGTCGTGATCGTCAACCCCACGCACTTTGCGGTGGCCCTCAAGTACGATCCGGATAAAATGCGCGCGCCGCGGGTACTCGCGAAGGGCGTCGATCTGGTCGCGCAGAACATCCGGCGCATCGCCGAGGAAAATCGTGTGCCGGTGTTCGAGTCGGCGAAATTGGCGCGCGCATTGTACCGCTCCACCGATTTGAACAAGGAAATCCCGGCCGGCCTGTATGCGGCGGTGGCGCAGGTGCTTTCCTACATCTTTAGGCTGCGCACGCTGAATCCGACGCTCGCGGCGCGGGTGGCGCGTCCGAATCCGCAAGTCAGCACGGAGTTTGACGATTCATGAACGCGCGCGCCACGGTAGCGACGTTCGGCGATATTGCCCGCACCGGTCTGGGCGTGCCGCTGCTGGTCATGGCGGTGCTGGCCATGATGGTGCTGCCGCTGCCGGCGTTCTTGCTGGATGTGTTCTTCACCTTTAATATCTCTCTGTCGATCATGATTCTGCTGGCCGTGATCTACGTTCGCCGCGCGCTGGAATTCGCCACCTTCCCGACCGTGCTGCTCGGCGCCACCTTGCTGCGCCTTGGACTCAATGTCGCCTCGACGCGAATCGTGCTGATCAACGGCCACACCGGATCGCATGCCGCGGGCCATGTCATCGCCGCCTTCGGCGAATTCGTGGTCGGCGGCAACTACGCGGTGGGCATGGTGGTCTTCACCGTGCTGGTGATCATCAATTTCGTGGTGATCACCAAAGGTGCGGGACGCATCTCCGAAGTCAGCGCGCGCTTTACATTGGATGCCATGCCGGGCCGTCAAATGGCGATCGACGCGGATTTGAACGCCGGCATCATCACCCAGGCCGAGGCCATCGTGCGCCGCCAGGAAGTACGCGAGGAGGCGGATTTCTACGGCGCGATGGACGGCGCGAGCAAATTCGTGCGCGGCGATGCCGTCGCCGGCATTTTGATCGTGTTCATTAATCTATTCGGCGGCACCATCATCGGTGCAGCCCAGCACGGCATGTCGCTCGCCGACGCCGCCCATACCTACGCGCTGCTCACGATCGGCGACGGATTGGTGGCGCAAATCCCCGCGCTGCTGTTGTCGGTCGCGGTCGCCATTCTGGTGACCCGCGTATCGCGCCCGCACGACATGAGCCAGCAAATCATGTTGCAGGTCTTGGGTCAGCCCAAGGCACTCGGCGTCACCAGCGGCATTCTGACTCTGCTCGGCATCATTCCCGGAATGCCGAATTTCGTGTTCCTGAGCATGGCGGCGGTGTGCGCGACCGGTGCCTACTTTCTGAGCAGGCGCAAGGCGATAGACAAGACCGCGGCGGCGGCGCCCGCGGCGGCGGCGGTGGTGCCGGTAGAGCAGAGGGAACTATCCTGGGATGATGTCGAGGCGGTCGATCTGATCGGTCTCGAGGTCGGTTATAGGCTGATACCGCTCGTCGACCGCAACCAGGGTGGCGAATTGATGGGGCGCATCAAGGGTGTGCGAAAAAAGCTGTCCGAGGAACTCGGTTTTCTGGTGCAAGCCGTGCACATTCGCGACAACTTGGAGCTGGGGCCCAATTCATATCGGATCACCATCTTGGGCGCTCCGGTCGGCGAGTCCGAGGTGTTTCCCGACCGGGAACTCGCCATCAATCCGGGGCAGATCTCCGGCACCGTGCCAGGCACCGCCACCAAGGATCCCGCCTTTGGCCTGGAGGCCGTATGGGTCGAGAAGTCGCGGCGCGAGCAGGCGCAGGGTCTGGGCTATACCGTTGTCGACGCCAGCAGCGTCATTGCGACCCATTTGAGCCATCTGCTGCAATCCCATGCACACGAGTTGCTGGGTCACGAGGAGGTTCAGCAATTGCTCAATCGCTTGGGCAAGAGCGCGCCGAAGCTGATCGAGGACTTGGTGCCGAAAATTCTGCCGATGAGCGTCGTCGTCAAGGTGCTGCAGTACCTGCTGCTGGAACGCGTGCCCATCCGCAATCTGCGCACGATTTGCGAGACGCTGGCGGAATTCGCGCCAAAAACCCAGGACCCCGCAGCGCTGGTCGCAGCCGTGCGTATCGCGCTCGGTCGCAGCATCGTGCAGAACATCGGCGGATTGCGGCATGAACTGCCTGTCATCACGCTCGACCCCGCGCTGGAGCAGGTGCTGCAGGATTCCATGGCTGGTGGCGGAGACGCTTCGCCGGGCTTCGAGCCAGGCCTCGCCGACAGAATTCAGACCGCGCTTGCGGACAGTACACGGCGCCAGGAAGCGGCGGGCGAGCCTGCCGTGCTGTTGGTTGCACCGAAAATTCGCCCGTGGATCGCGCGCCTGATGCGCCACTCCACACCGTCGCTGGCGGTGCTCGCCTACAACGAGATTCCCGAAAACCGCCGCATCCGGGTGATCGCCGCGGTGGGGCGCTGAGATGCTTGATTCTTGGAGGTCGACATGAAGATAAAACGTTACACCGCGGCCAGCATGCGCGCGGCTCTCGCCCTGGTGCGGGCGGAGCAGGGACGCGATGCCGTCATACTTTCGAGCCGCCGCAGTGATGACGGTATCGAGGTGATCGCGGCCGTCGACTACGACGAAGCCCTGTTCGTTGAGGCAAATCGGCAGCGTACTGCAGCGCCAGCGATCATGGCGCAGCCGGCCGCGCCGCAGCCGGCCGCGCCGATGCCGGCCGCGCCGATGCCGGCCGCGGCAACGGCCGATGCGGCGCGTGCCCCTGCACCGTCCACTGCGCGAGTGGATACGGGATATGGCGCCATGCAGCGCGAATTGCGGGATCTGCGCCAAATGCTGGAGACCAGCCTCGCCGGTATGACCTGGAATGACAAGCGCTTACGGGAGCCCTTGAAGGTGCGGGTGCTGGAAGAACTCTCGGCGATGGACATTGCACCCGACGTGGCAATGGCGCTCGCGGCGTTTACGCCGCGGCGCACGGCGTTGCAAAATCCATCGCACATTCCGCTGGCGTTGCTGGTCAAGCACCTGCCGGTGGTCGACGATCTTGCCGACGTGAGCGGCGGAGTCATGGCGATCGTCGGTCCCACCGGGGCGGGCAAGACCACGACCATTGCCAAGCTCGCGGCACGCTGGTGCATGCGCCACGGCAGCCAGGATCTGGCACTGGTGAGCACCGACGGCTATCGCATCGGAGCACGTGACCAGCTCATGACTTACGCGCGCATTCTCGGCGCGCCGATGCATGCCGCGAACAGCGGCCGCGATTTGTCCCGAGTGCTGGAGCGTCTCAAATCGAAGAAGCTGGTGCTGATCGACACGGCCGGCATGGGTCCTCGCGATGTCCGGCTCCAGGAGCAACTGGCAGCCTTGCAACTGGGTGCCGCGCGCCCACGAGTGTTGCTGGCGCTGCCCGCGCAGGGCGAAGCCCATGCGCTCGATGAAATCGTGCGCGCCTTCTTGCCCGTGTCTCCCGTCGCCTGTGTGCTGACCAAGGTGGATGAGGCCGCAAGCCTAGGCGGGGTGCTTTCGGCGGCTCTGCGTCATCGCTTGAAAATCGCTTATGTGTGCGACGGTCAACGTGTGCCGGAAGATTTGCATGCGGGGCACCGCAGGCGGGTCTGGCTGGTGCGCACCGCTTTGGCATTGAAGCAAGGCAAACCCTCGCTTCGCGACGATGCCTACTACGCCCGTAACTTCGGCCGAGCAAGCGCCCATGCGTGAAACCCGACTATCGCCGACACACGCCGCCGCGCTCGCGCAGCTCAACGCTTCCCGGCCGGTCAAGGTAATCGCCGTCACAGGCGGCAAGGGGGGCGTCGGCAAGACCACGGTGTCCGCCAATTTGGCGGTATCGATCGCCGCGCAAGGCCGCGAGGTAATGCTGCTGGATGCCGACTTAGGGTTGGCAAACGTTGACGTGGTATTGGGGCTGCACACCCGATTTCACCTCGGGCATGTCATCAAGGGCGAATGTTGCCTGGAGGATGCCATCGTCACCGGGCCACACGGCTTGCAAGTCGTGCCGGCGGCGTCCGGCGTGAAGCATATGGCGAATCTGCCGGAGGCGGAGCAGGCGGGCATCATTCGCGCATTCAGCGATCTGTATCACCGGGTCGAGGTCCTTGTGGTGGACACGGCGGCCGGATTGCACGACAGCGTCACCACTTTCAGTCAGGCGGCGCATCACGTGGTCGTGGTGGTTTGCGACGAACCTGCTTCGATCACCGACGCCTATGCCCTGATCAAGGTATTGAGCCGCGAACACGGCGTACAGCGCTTCCAGATTTTGGCGAATCAGACGCGCCGCTCCGGCGAAGGACCTGATCTCTTCCAAAAAATTGCGCGAGTCTGTGACCGATTTCTCAATGTGGCACTTGAGTTCGCAGGATCGATACCGTTTGACGATTACTTGCGGCGCGCAGTGCAGCGCCAAGCCGCCGTGGTCGATGCATACCCTGCGTCTATTTCAGCTATCGCCCTTAAGAATCTGGCATCGAAGGCCGATAAGTGGTCTGTGCCCCAAGGGGCGCGAGGTCACCTTGAGTTCTTTGTCGAACGCATGGTAGGGGCTGGGATCGGTCCTTCGACGGTATT
>JAYTXS010000338.1:0-5023 GCA_043742845.1 Gammaproteobacteria bacterium | reverse complement strand
ATGCATGTCCAATGAAAGCGCGATCCGTCGCGAAGTGGGCGCCGTCGCTCTGATGTTCACGGGCCTGGGATCCATCATCGGGTCCGGGTGGCTGTTCGGCGCCTGGCGCGCCGCCCAGCTCGCGGGGCCCGGCGCCATCTATTCCTGGATCATCGGCGCAGTGATCATTTTGTTCGTGGCGTTCACTTACGCCGAGCTCGGCGCCATGTTTCCCGAGTCGGGGGGTGCCGTACGCTATGGGCACTACTCGCACGGCTCACTGGTCGGATTTGTCGCCGGCTGGGCCGCTTGGATTGCCATCGTCTCGGTGATTCCGGTGGAAGCCGAGGCGTCGGTGCAATATATGAGTTCCTGGCCTTGGGAGTGGGCGCAGCAACTCTATGTGCACAAGGCGAACGGGCAGGGCGAGCTGACCGTACCCGGCCTGTCCATTGCGGCCGTGCTGGTGGTGATCTACTTCCTGCTCAATTTCTGGAGCGTGAAGGTTTTTGCCGATACCAACACCGCCATTACTTTCTTCAAGCTGATCGTGCCCGCGGCCACCGCGATCGCGCTGATGTGCACCGGCTTTCACTGGGAAAATTTCCGGGTGGGCATTCACGGCGGCCACCATGTAGGGAACCTCGCGGCGATTTTGACTGCAGTGGCCACCAGCGGCATCATCTTCAGCTTCAACGGATTCCAGAATCCGGTGAATCTCGCGGGTGAGGCTCGCAATCCCGGGCGCAGCGTGCCGTTCGCCATTTTCGGATCCATCGCACTTTCCACCGTGGTGTACCTGCTGCTGCAGGTGGCCTTTTTGGGCGCCGTCGCGCCGGACCATTTGCACGAGGGCTGGGCCGCACTGGAGTACAGTTCGCCGTTCGCACAACTGGCGCTGGCATTGAACCTGAACTGGCTCGCCCTGTTGTTGTACGCCGATGCCTTCGTCAGCCCCAGCGGCACCGGCACCACTTACACTGCGACCACCGCCCGCCAGGTCTACGCGATGCAGCGCAGCGGCACGGTACCGGAGGTGCTCGGCCGCGTGCATCCGCGCTACGGCATACCGCGGCCGGCCATGTGGTTCAACTTGGTGGTTTCGTTTATCTTTCTGTTCTTCTTTCGCGGCTGGGGCAAGCTCGCCGCGGTGATCTCAGTGGCCACGATCATCACTTACCTCGTGGTGCCGATCAGCGTCATGGTGCTGCGGCGTACGGCGCCCAATATGCATCGGCCGTTGCGGGTGCCGGGGTTGAGCGTGCTTGCACCCATTGCCTTTGTGCTCGCCACGCTGATGCTGTTCTGGGCACGCTGGCCGCACACCGGCGAAATCATGTTGCTGCTGATTTTGCCCATGCCCGTGTACCTGTACTACCAAGCCAAATCCGGCTGGCCCAATTTCGGGCGACAGCTTCGCGCCGCCTGGTGGTTAATTGTCTACCTGGTGGTCATTACCGGCCTGTCCTGGGCCGGCAGCAAGGAATTTGAGGGGCACGACTACATCAGCTACGGCTGGGATCAACTGTGCGTCGTGTTGGCCTCGTTGTTCTTTTATTTTTGGGGATTGCGCAGCGGCTGGCGCACGCCGGCGATCGAAGATGCAGAGGTTCGGCATAAGGAGTGAACATGACAACGCGAAAGGTGAGATTCAACATCACTAGCCGTTCAAAATGTGCGCACCGACCGGCCAGGTGACGGGAGTCGGCTCCACGCCCAGCGGCGAGTCATGATTGGGATCGAAGGCGCTTAGTTGACTCCGCAGCCAGGCGCCGAAACGTTCATCGCCAGCAAGCCGTGCGGCATCGCTGCCGCGCGCGTAGTCCTGCAGCGCCGCTTCTTCGATCACGATGCGGATCATCCGCGATCGTTTGCTCGCGCGAAATGCGTCTGCGGGCAGGCGCCAGGAAGCGAGAATCATCATGTCCTGGCCGCCGCGCGGCGTGAGGATGCGCGATTCATCCGGTAGCTGCACTTCAACGAGATTGCGAAAATGGCTGCTGTAGTCTTTCATCGAATGGTGACTATTCGGTTTTGATTCCTCGCGGCGGTATCCTACTCGAATCGATCTGTCATGTGCATTCGCATGACTAGCGGGAAGGCGAGCGAGGTCGAGCGCGACGGGTGGGCTCCGCGGTGTACGGATCATCGGGCCAATAGTGCTTCGGGTATCGACCTTTCAAGTCCTTTTTGACTTCGTGGTAGCCGCGATTCCAAAAGCTCACCAGGTCTCGGGTGATCTGCACCGGACGCCGCGCCGGCGACAACAACTTCAGCAGCAACGGCACTCGTGCGGCGGCGACACTCGGTGTCTGGCTCAATCCGAACATTTCCTGCAGACGAACCGACAAACTGGGTGTATCGCCGTCCAAGTAGTCGATCGGTATATTCGATCCACTGGGGACGGTGAAATACGTTGGCGCCTCCCGCTCCAATATAACTCCCTGTGCGTAGCTCAAACGAGATCGCAGCGCATTGCCCAAGTCCATCCGCGCGAAATGCTCGCGGCGGGTAATGCTGGAAATCCAAGGGGGCGCCCATTGCTCTAGGGTTGTCGCCAGCGTGGTGTCACTGACGTCCGGCCAAGGCTCCGGCGACGCGACGGTATGCTCGCGCATCAACGTCACCCGTGCCTGCCACTGCCGCAGGTCAGCGGACCAGGGCAGAGCGGCCAGCCCCGTCTTTCGCAGGCCCACAAGCACCGCGTTCTGCAGCGCCTCAGGATCGGGATTGCGCAGCTCGGCAGACTGCAGGATCAGGGCGCCAAGCCGACGCGCGCGGCGCGCGCGGATCGCGTTCTCACGCTCGTCCCATAGGATCTCGGCCTGATCGAGGATTTGCTTGGAGAATTGCTCTTTGAGGTCCGTTAGCCGTACCGGAGCGGCAAGAAAAATCCGCGCCTCGCGCTCCGCGCCATCCAATTCCGCCGCGACGATGTACTCGGCCTTGGACAGCGCCTGCGGTTCGCTGAAGTGGGCGCCGCGGCCATTCGCCAACAAGTATCGCCCGCCGTCGCCACGCGCCTGGCCGATGCGGTCGGGGTAGGCCCACGCCAGCAGGATTCCAGTGGAATCGTGTGGATCGACCGAGTCGGACCCGCCGCGCGTCAGATCACGCTGCCAATGTGCGGAGCTGCGTGCCGCCTGACTCATGGCGCGCTGATCGATGGTGATCCCCGGCGGCGGATTGCGCACCTCGCCTCGAAGTACTGATACCCGCAGGCGTAGATCCACATCGCGTGCGCCGGCCGCCGCGCGCAGGATGTCTCGCTCGCTCAAGATGGCCGCGAGGTCGCATGCCAGACGCGGGGCGCCAAACGTGTTGGCTTTGACGAGCATGTGCGCAAGCCTTGGGTGGAGCCCGAGCTTCGACAGTTGCCTTCCGTGCGCAGTGACCCGCGCGGCCATATCGATGGCGTCGAGCTGTCGCAACAAATCTCGCGCCTGTTCCAGCGGCGCCGTGGGGGGCGGATCGAGCCACGACAGGCTCGCGGCGTCTACTGCGCCCCAGCAACTGAGTTCCAGCGCCAGCGGGGCGAGGTCGGCATGCAAGATTTCCGGCGCCGTTTGCGGCGTCAGCGACGCCTGTGTGCCCTGGGACCAGAGGCGGTAGCAGTGGCCTGCGCTGAGGCGGCCGGCCCGTCCGCGGCGCTGATCGGCCGCGGCCTGAGACACCTTGGTGGTTACGAGGCGGCTCATCCCGGTAGCCGGATCGAACTCTGCATAACGGCGCAATCCCGAATCGATGACTACGCGTATGCCTTCAATGGTCAAGCTGGTTTCCGCGATGCTGGTGGCGAGCACGATTTTCCGCCGGCCCGCCCGTGCGGGAGCCAGCGCTGCATCCTGCGCCGCACCTTCGAGCTCGCCGTACAGCGGCATTACGCTCACATTGCCGTCGAGCCCGGCGTCTTCAAGCGCACGTTGCACACGGCGTATTTCCGCGGCTCCCGGCAGAAAGCACAGTATGTCGCCTTCGTGATCGCGCAGCGCTGTGCGCACTACCTGGGCTGCTTGCTGTTCAAGGTAGATCTCCGGGCGCCGTGCCACGTACTGCGTCGTCACTTCAAAACTGCGGCCACGGGCGGCGATAATGGGCGCATCGCCCAGCGAACCGGCGTCTCCGAGCAACCTGGCGATGGGCTGCATATCCAAGGTCGCGGACATGACCACGAGTCGCAAGTCCTCGCGCAGGTTCCGCTGACTCTCAAGGCACAGCGCCAACCCTAAGTCCGCGTTCAGGCTGCGCTCATGAAACTCATCGAAAATCACGCAGCCGATGCCCGCCAAGCTCGAGTCCTCTTGCAGCATGCGCGTGAGAATGCCCTCCGTGACCACTTCGATGCGTGTCTCGCGGCTCACCCGGGACTCGAGTCGTGTGCGAAACCCGACGCTGCGCCCCACCGGCTCGCCCAGTAGGTACGACATGCGGGTGGCGACGGCGCGCGCGGCAATGCGCCGCGGCTCGAGCATCAAGATCTTCTGCTGCTTTAGCCACGGGCTTTCTCGCAAGAACAACGGCACGATCGTGCTCTTACCGGCCCCTGGCGGAGCCTCCAACAGCACGCCGCGTCGATCGGCCAGAGCCCGGGCCAGCGCGGGCAACGCCTCGTTGATCGGCAATTCGGGCAGAGGGCGGGATGTCACAGCCGCGTAAGATACCTCACGGGCGGCAGCCCCGGTCTGACGGCATGCCATCAGACCAAGGCACGGCTCCGCATGCTACGATAACCCCCGTCGGGCCTGTAGCTCAGTTGGTTAGAGCAGGGGACTCATCAACAATGGTGCCTTTGCATCGCAAGGTGCAAAGTGGACGGGATGAATTCAGGGAACCCTTACCAGCGCGAGCGCTGCTGGCAACCCTGAGCCAAGCCGGCGGTACACCGCCGGAAGGTGCAGAGACTACCTGAGCGCGTAAGAGTCGCGCTTAATGACAGGCTAGAGCGTCCCGCACCCCACGTGGGTGAAGAGATAGTCCACTCCCTCCGGAAACGGCGGGGCAGAGTGAATCCCTTGGTCCTCGGTTCGAGTCCGAGCGGGCCCAC
>JAYTXS010000337.1:0-7463 GCA_043742845.1 Gammaproteobacteria bacterium | reverse complement strand
TGCCGGTATAGGTGGTCCCGCCAATGGTGCTGCTGGCGCCGTTGCGCATCCAACCATCTTGATGTTCCTCGCTCGCGACCACACGCAACGCCAAATGGTTTTCGATGATGGGGATATTTATCGCGCCTTGGCCGTTGTGCTCGTTGTAGCTTCCGCCTCCGGCTTGGGCTTCAACGGTCATCTGATCGAGAACCGGCGGCTTGGTTTTGACGACGACGGCGCCGCCGGTGGTGTTCTTGCCGAACAGCGTGCCCTGCGGTCCGCGCAGCACTTCGACTTCCTGAACATCGAAGGGATCGAGCAGCTGCGACTGCGTGCTCGGCATCACGAAGTCATCGATGAGCACGGCGACCGGCGCCTCGTTATAAACGATGATGTCGGTATTGCCCACACCGCGCATGGCAAAGGATGCGGCATTGAAGCCATTGACCTTGTTCGCTGAGAAGTTCGGCACCAACAGCGCGACATCCGCAAGCGTGCGCGGTGTCAGATCGGCGATCACCTGCGAGTCGATGGCGGTGACCGCGATCGGCGTCGATTGTAGATTCGACTCGCGGCGTGTCGCCGTCACCACGATTTCATCGAGACCGCCGACGGCGGCCGGCGCGCCGGCAGTTTGCCCGTGGGCACTCGTCGATAGCAGCACCGCAGCCGCAGCCAACGGAGCAAGCTTGTTGAGCGTGTGATTCGCGCGGTAGGAACGCCCGTTGCGCTTGGTAATTGTCATGTCGTACTCCCCTCTGAAAGAATCAAAACGGCTAGCGCTGGCTCGCGCCTATATCGAATAATCGCAACAAACTACCCGGGACGCCAAAAAAAAACAAGCCTGACGGTTTGTTTGGACTAAAAAAAATTCAGCACCAACAGGGCTGTAGCGCAGCTAGGGCCCAAAAAGCTGTGGAAAATCACGCTGGCATCGGGAGTTACGCCATTTGTTGCATTGCTGCAACGCTGGATGCCCTCAGCGCTTAGCGGCTCGAGATCCGATAGCCGATGCGTGGGAAATGCACAATTACCGTACCTGCCCGTGAATCCGTTCGGCGTAGCGCGATTTCATGCAAGGACAACGTAACCAGCTCTCCCTCTACTGAGTCTCGGCCGTAGTCGTCAGGCGCAACCGACACCAACATCCCTGCGGTGAGACCCAGAGGATCCATCGGATCGACTCCCGAACCTTGCGACGCAGCGGCGCTGCGCGCGGCTGCATGCGCCTCATCGGCAGTCATGGAAGTTGAGCTGCCATGCCCCAGCGCGCCGACGCGCAGCTCCCACGCCCGCACTCGCGCGTAGGGCGCAAATATTGCTGCGGCGCTCGGGACATTGCCGCGCGCCATCCACACCGGAAAATAGGCATGAATATCGGCAAGCCCGGGCGCGGAGCCAAACAAGAACTCGCGGCCGTCGGCCAGTTGCTGCTCGATGAGATCCGCCTGCGCGCGGAACTGCGCCGTCAAGTGCGGGATCTGCTGCTCCAACGTGTCAAAGTCCATGAAATTGAAAAAGGCTTTGCGGTCGTTGATGACCGCCTCCGGCAAGCCGTTCTTGTTCAAGCCCATCGATAATCCAGCGCCGGGCTCGAAGAATGCTCGATCGCTCCACGCCGCCAGCGCCAAGGACATGCCGCGCTGACCACCGGGAAACAGCGTGGGATGGGGATGGCGCGCCTCGAGCTCCACGGCCATCAAGCGCGTGTCGCAATAGATGTCGGCGCCAATCTGAAGTACCGGTGTCTTGCGGTAACCCCCGGTGAGCGCAGTCAACCCAGGTTTCGGCATCACCATGGGAATATCGACCGAGCGCCATGTCAGTCCCTTCAAGCCCAACATCAGGCGCGCCTTTTCCGCAAAGGGTGACAGGCCAAAATGGTGCAAAATCAGCTCAGACACGCGCTTCTCCCCACTTTAGTGTCGAGCCTATACCGCTTCTCAATAAAAAAACAGTCAGGTCTGTTTCTTTTTTGCGGCCAGGTATAATGTGGTGCGTTCAAGGGTATGCGCGAGGCTTAAGGGTCATGGATACGGCAACGGTACGTCGGTTTATCGAGGGCATGAAGTACGAGGCTGAACGAACCAGCCCGCCCGAAGGATTTCCGTCGCTGCCCGATGTGCCGGCGGGACGCTACACGGACCCCGCGTTTCTCAAGCTCGAATCGGACCTCATGTGGCATCGAAGCTGGCTGTATGCCTGTCATGTCGATGAACTCCCGCAGGCGGGCAGTTATTTGCTATGGAAGAAGACCGGCACCCCGATCCTCATCGTGCGCGGCAAGGACGATGAAATCCGCGCTTTCTACAATACCTGCCGACACCGCGGCGGCCCCTTGGTCAAGACGCCCTGCGGAAAAGTCGATGGTCTGGTGTGCGGCTATCACGGCTGGACGTACACCTTGGACGGTCAATTGATCAATCTGCGCGACAAGCGCGATTTCCCGAATCTCGACATGTCGAGCCGCTCCTTGATCGGCGTGCGCTGCGAAAGATTCGCGAACTGGGTGTTCATCAACGAGGACCCGCAAGCGCAGCCGCTGATCGCGCATACGCATCCTTTCTTCGAGTACTTTCAGCAGTTCGAACCAGACTGCTGGCGTCTGGTCGCGCAGCAAGGATATGACGTCAAGTGCAACGTCAAGGTGCTGCTCGACGCCTTTCTCGAGGTCTATCACTTGAAGTCGATTCATCAGGGGACCGTCGATCGCTTCCTCGACCACCGCGGCACCACGATTGCCCTATATCCCAACGGTCATTCCATCATGGTGACTCCGAACCGCCGTCCCGATTGGCAGGACCCGGGCACCCGCGGCATGCGCCGCATCGAATCGGCTACCGTGGTCTCATCGAAGAACAATCCCTCCTTCAACTTCTATCCCAACCTGGTCGCTCCGGTGGATCCGAGCGGCGTGCCGTTCCTGCTTTTCTGGCCGGTGTCGGACACCAGCATGCGCATCGAGTGTCACTGGTTCGCACCCGACTGGGGTGGTGGAGCGCCGCCGGAACTATGGAAGACGCGCATCGCGAATTTCGAGCGCATTCTCGACGAAGACCTGCAATTTGGTCCGCAGATTCAAGAATCGCTCATGTCCCCCGGATTCCGCGGAATACCTCTGAGTTATCAGGAGCGGCGCATTTACCACTGGCACGAAGAACTCGACCGGCGTATCGGCCGGGATCGCATCCCGCCGCACCTGCGCGTCGAGCCGCTGCTCGAGCCATTCTATGAGAAATTGAATCCTAACCATGAAAGCTCAACCTCGATTGTTTAAGGAGCGGCATCCGCAGTGACCGAATTGGGGTCAATTCATCGCATCGGCGTGCATGTGCCGAAGCTGCGCCTCGCGCATGGCGTCATCGCTGCGGCGATGGCATGGACCAATGCACCCGGACGCAGCATCGCGCGCGGCGCACGCGCCATCTGCAATTGGGACGAGGACGCGCTGACCATGGGCGTCGAGGCCAGCCGCGCTGCGCTGGCTGCCGATCTCTTACCGCAGTCGATCGTATTTTGTTCGACCACCGCTCCCTTCCTCGATCGCGATGACGCCGTGGCGCTCGCAGCGGCACTCGACCTTTCGGATTCCACCGACACACTGAACGTAGGTGCGTCGCTACGCGCCGGCACACAAGGCCTGATCAATGCCCTGCGCCGCGCCGACTCCTCTGTCACCTTATTGGTGGCAAGCGACGCGCGGTTGACGCGCGCCGGCAGCCCGCAGGAAATGCGCTACGGTGACGCCGCAGCAGCGCTGCTGGTGGGCGCGCCGGGGCCCGCTGCGCTGGCCACGGTTCTAGCGACGCGCAGCCTCAGCAGTGACTTCGTTGACCACTATCGGATGAGCGGTTCGAAATTCGACTACGCGTTAGAGGAGCGCTGGGTTCGCGATGAGTCGCTGCTGGAATGGGTGCCGACGGTCGTATCAGATCTACTGACTGCGGCGGGGGTTAGCCGCGACGCCGTGCAGCATCTGGTGCTGCCGGCCCAGCCCGCTACCGCGCAGCGCGTCGCGCAGGCCTGCGGCCTGGACAAGGCGCAGCGTGACGCGCGTGTTCTCGCCGAGTGCGGCGATGCCGGCGCCGCGCTGCCTCTACTGATGCTGAGTGCGGCACTCGAAGTAGCGGCGCCCGGCGAACTGATCCTCCTGCTCGGCATCGGCCAGGGCGTAGATGCCTTACTGCTGCGGGTCGAGCCGGGGGTGCGAACAGCCGCAAGTCCCCTAGCCGATGCCCTAGCGCGCAGGCGTGACGAGACGAACTATGTTCGCTATCTGTCGCATCGCAACTTGCTCGATGTCGACTTCGGCATGCGCGCCGAACGCGATCAGCGCACCGCGCATACGGTGGCCTACCGCAAACGCAGCGCGCTCAGCGCCTTCAATGGCGGCCGCTGCCTAAGCTGCGCCACCGTGCAATTTCCCCTATCACGCGTCTGCGTCAATCCCGAATGCCGGGCCACCGACACCCAGGTAGCGCATCGGCTCGCGGATTCGAAGGGTCGAGTGAAGTCCTTCACCGAGGACTGGCAGGCGTACGCGGCCAGGCCACCATATCTATACGGCAACGTCGAGTTTGCGGAGGGCGGAAATCTATTCATGGAATTCACCGATCTCGAGGCCGGCGAACTGAAGATCAATGATTCTGTGCGTTTCGTGTATCGCATCAAGGATGAAGATCGCGCGCGAGGTTTTCGCCGCTACTTCTGGAAGGCAACGATCGCTTAAGGCAACGGATACCATGGCAAGCGGCATCAAGGACAAGGTAGTGGTCTGCGGCATGGGCTGCTCGCAATTCGGCGAGCGCTGGGGCATGGGGCCGGATGATCTGATGGTAGAGGCGTTTAGCGAAGCCCTCGCGGATTCCGGCATCGAGCGTGACCGCATCGAAGCGGCGTGGCTTGGCGTGTTCTTCGATGAACAAAACACCGGCAAATCATCGCTGCCCATGTCGATGGCGTTGCGACTGCCGAATGTGCCCACCACCCGCGTGGAGAACCTCTGCGCCACCGGGACCGAGGCGCTGCGCGGCGCCGTGTATGCCGTCGCTGCCGGCGCCTGCGACATCGCTCTCGCGATGGGCGTAGAGAAGCTCAAGGACACAGGCTTTGGCGGTTTACCGGAGCGCACCAAGGGGACCTTCGAGGATTTGTACCTGCCCACCAGCACCGCTCCCGGCGCGTTTGCACAGCTGGCAAGCGCCTATGCGGAGCGCTACGGCTATTCGATGCAGGACTTGAAACGGGCGATGGCTCACATCTCGGTCAAGAGTCACGAGAACGCCACGCGCAACCCCAAGGCGCATCTGCGCAACCGTATCACTGAGCAGCAAGTACTCGAGGCGGCCGCCATCGCCTACCCATTGGGCGTGCTCGATTGTTGTGGGGTCAGCGACGGCGCTGCCTGCGCCATCGTGACCACGCCCGAGATTGCGCGCAGCCTGGGCAAGCGCGATCTGGTATCGGTTCAGGCCATGCAACTTGCGCCCAGCAATGGCGTGGAGATGGGGCATCAATCCTGGGACGGCAGCCACACCTTGACCACGCCCATTGCGGCCGCACGAGCCTACGCGGAGGCGGGAATCCGCAATCCCAAGGAACAGATCGACCTGATCGAAGTGCATGATTGCTTCTCGATCACGGAACTCGTGCTGATGGAAGATCTCGGCTTCTCCGAGATCGGACGCTCGCCGCACGACGTGCTCGACGGCCGCTACGATCGGGACGGTGCGATTCCCTGTCAGATCGACGGCGGCCTGAAATGCTTCGGCCATCCCATCGGAGCCACCGGTTTACGCATGGCCTACGAGATCTATTTGCAGCTTCTGGGCCGCGCCGGTCAACGGCAATTGCGCGGCCGTTCCGGGCGCGGCCCGGCGATCGGACTCACTCACAACCTGGGTGGAATTCCGAATCGCAACATCGCCAGTGTTTCCATCCTGGGTTTGTTATCCGCTTGAGCAGGAGTATTTCCATGTCTGACACGCTATTCACCCGCACCGAACGCCACAATATGACGCCGCAATGGCAGTCCGCGCGCGACATGCTCGACAAGCTTACCGGCGATGCCACCTTTGTCGAGGTGTTCGCACAGGCGCCTGAACTGCTGGAGTTCGTCATGCAGCAGTTCTACGTCAAGGTATTCTTCGGCGGCACCGTGGAGCAGCGTTACAAGCAGCTCGCGCGGCTCAAGCTGTCACTGATCCATGGGTGTCGAACTTGCAACAAGCAAAACGTGCCCGGAGCGCTCGAGGCGGGGTTCACGCAGACTCAGATCAATGCCCTCATCGACGGCGACCTTGGCCTGTTCGCGCCCGCCGAACACGCCGTCATCGAATATGCGCAACAGATCGCACTGTCGAACATGGACGGCCAAATGTCGCCGGATCTGTTCGAACGTCTGCGCGCACACTTCTCCGAGGCGCAGATCCTGGAACTCGGCACCGCCATGGCCGTGGTTTCGGGAATGGCGAAATTGTCTTTCGTACTGGGACTGGTGGAGCGTGAGAGCTACTGTCCGTTCGCAAGCGCAGGGCTGGGTTCGGCCGCAGCTGCCTGAGTCTGGCGCGTCAGCGTCGCGGGACTCGAAAATAATCGGGGATACCGCCGGGCCAATCCTCACCCCAGTGCTGTCGTCCGCCGTCCACCGTCAGGACTTCGCCGGTGATGAACTTTCCGGTCGGTGCGGTGAGATAGACCACGGCCTGCGCGATGTCCATCACATCGCCCATTCGTTTCATGGGATTGGAAACCGCGAAGTCCTCCGCCGCTTGGCGCGGATAGACATTCAGCCCGTCGGTGGCGATCGACCCGGGCGCGACGCAATTGACTCGAATTTCAAGAGGCGCCCATTCCACCGACAGCGTCTTGCTCAAGTAAATGACGCCGGCGCGCGCCGCTGCGGTGTGTGCCACCTGCGGCATGCCGCGCGTGACAACGGCGACGATGTTCACGATGGAGCCGCCACGGCCGCGATCGCGCCACTGCTGGGCCGTGGCCTGCATCATGTGCCAGGTGCCGTTCAAGTTGGTATCGATCACGGCGTTCCAGCCTTTGACGCTGAAATCGATGGCGGCCTGCGGAAACTGGCCGCCGGCACTGTTGACGAGCACATCGAGCCGGCCAAATCGCTCCCAGGTCTCGGCGAGCAGCGCCTGCACCTGCTCCGGCTCACGGATGGTCATGGCCCGGGTCATGATCTTCTTGCCGAGGTGCTTGTCGATGCCCGCCGCGGTCTCATCGAGCTTGTCGGCGCGTCGGCCGCAAATTGCCACCTGCGCTCCGAGCCGAGTCAGTACATAGGCGATGGCTCGGCCCATGCCGCTGCCGCCCCCCGATACCAAGCAGACTTGCCCCGCCAGCGCATCGTCGCGGAATGACAGCGGCCAGGAGGCCAGCTCGTGATCGGTCATGCCCCATTGCTTGGGCGACTCTAAGGGCAAGCGTATGCTCATTCTGTTGGAGTATAGGCAGCGCGCTGC
>JAYTXS010000336.1:0-3217 GCA_043742845.1 Gammaproteobacteria bacterium | reverse complement strand
GCCTGTCACGGCAGCGAGGGTCAGGGCGATACGCAACGCGGCGTCCCTGCCTTGAATGACGGCGATTGGCTGTATGGAGCGGGGGCGGTGAGCGACATAGAACAGGTCGCCAATTACGGCATCCGTTCCTACCATCCGAGAGCCTGGAACCTTGCCATCATGCCGGCCTATGCAACGCCGCGGCCAAGCCCTCGCGACAGCAGAATCCCCGCACTGTCCCCGCACAACATACGAGATTTAGTCGAATTTCTGTTCCGCGCTCAGGGACGCACGGCCGACGCCGCGGCAGCGGTGCGCGGCGCCACCTTGTTCGCAGGAGCCGGTGGCTGCTACGACTGCCATGCGGTAGACGCCAAGGGCGACTCTGCCATCGGCGCACCGGATTTGACTGATCGGGTCACTTTGTACGGGGATGGCAGCCGCGAATCGCTTTCGAGGTCCATCGGCTATGGTCGCCACGGCGTGTGTCCCGGCTGGGTGGAGCGCATTGATGCAGCGGGAATTCGTGAAATGGCGGTGTTCGTGTATTCGCTGTCGCACCCACGCAGCCACGCCGACACCGGATGAGACATCCCAGTCAGGTGAGCAGTCGTCGTTCCTTCTTGTTCATGGGTTGCGGTGCCCTGCTGGGGTTGCTGATGGCAGGTTATTCGCTGTTTACCGCGCGCAGCACCTCCTCTTTGACAGTGCCGCCCGAAGACGTGGCGCTGGTCAACCAGCAGCCGATTTCGCGCAGCGACTATCTGCTGCAGCTGCAGACGCTGTTCGGCGTGGATTGGGTGCACGCAACACGCGAGCAGCGCCAAAAGGTACTCGATGACATGATTCGCGAGGAACTGTTCGTGCAGCGGGGCAGGGAACTGGACTTGGCGTCCACGGACCCGGAGGTGCGCTCGGCGCTTGTCAATGCCGTCGAACTCGAAATTGCGGCCGACGCCGTTACGGCGCAGCCCACCGACAAGCAGCTTCAGGCCTACTACACCTTGCATCATGAGCGCTATGCCAGCGAAGGCATCATGTCCGTGCACGACTATGTGTTTCCGCAGGGCGAATCGGGCGCGGCGGCAGCGGCGGTGGCGGCAGCGGCGCTCAAGGCCGCCGTCCCGACGCCTGCCCTTCTCGCTCGCCTGCATGCGTCGGGCTCGGGAAAGGCGGTCGATGAGGATTTCTATTTCGCCGCCAAGATTCATTTGGGAGAACAACTGTTCGAGAGTGCCCGTCACTTGGCCGATGGCGAAACATCGGCCCCCATCGCAGGTGCCGACGGCATGCATGTGTTGTACATGTTCAAGAACAAGCGGCCGCTGCCTTTCGATTTTGCCGAGGCCCGCGACCAGGTATTGACCGATTATCGAAACGACGCTATCGGCCACCTGAGAACCGGCGACGAGGCGTTCCTGCGCAAGCGCGCCAACGTCCTGATCGCTGACGACGTGCTTTAGTGGCGCCGCGCCCGATGCAGCGGCGTCGGCTGTTGCCACAGCTCGCGAGCTGGGCGCTCGCCGCTGCGTTATTCGGCCTATCTGTTGCCGCAGCGCATACCCGCAGCCAGTCTCATTCCGTATGGGAGATCAAGGGCACCGACGTCGATCTGGTGATGACGATCCCGGTGGTCGAGGCAAATCGGCTCTCGGGCGATCAGAGTGCGCCGTCCGACGATCGCTTGAAAGCCTATCTCATCGAGCGCGTGTATCCCCTCGCCGCGGGTAGGCGCTGCGTGCTGCTGCCGCCGGTTCAGGCGCTGTCCGCAGCTGCGGGTTTTCGAAAATTCGACTTCACATTCGCGTGCGCTTCGGCCGATGACCTGCAAGTCCACTGCGCGGCTTTCTTCGATCTGGTCTCGAGCCACACCAATTTTGCGCAGGTGCAAAATGCGCTAAGCGGAGAATTTACCGAGCAATTGATTACCGCGGAACATCAGACCGTGGACGTGACTGGCGGAGCAGGCAGCCGTCTCAAGAGTGCGCGCTTCGTCGAGTTCATACGTATGGGGACCATGCATATTTTCACGGGCATCGACCATATGTCTTTCTTGTTGGGGCTAGTGCTGATTTCGCGGCGCTTGCGGGATTTGGTGTTCGTAGTCACCGGCTTCACCATCGGCCACAGCCTCACTCTCGCGCTGGCCGTGACCGGAGTGCTGCGCCCGCACGCGGAATATATTGACGCATTGGTCGCGCTCACCATCGCGTTGATCGGCGCGGAGAATATTGTAGTCCAAACGCAAAAGCCTACCGCTGTGGCTTTGGCCGTCGGCGCCTCCCTGGGCCTCATGGCGTTGCTGCAATTACGCGGATTCGGCGGGTTGCCGAGCCTGTTGTTGCTCGGTGCCGGTCTATTCACCGCCAATTATCTGATGATTTCCGGTCGGCTGCGCGATGCGGGACGCGTGCGGATATTGATCACCTTGGTGTTCGGCTTGATTCACGGGTTCGGCTTCGCCGCCGACCTGCTCGAGCTACAGCTTCCCCCCGAGCGCTTAGCTGAGCTTCTGGTAGGATTCAATCTCGGCGTCGAGATCGGGCAGCTGGTTCTGGTCGTCGGGGTAACTCTGTTGGTCGCGATAATGGCGAAGTACAAGTTCTGTCTGCCGCGGCGCTTGGTGGTCGATGTGGCCTCGTCATTCCTGGTCGCGCTGGGTGTATTTTGGTTCGTCAGCCGGAGCTACGCGTGACCATCCCGCTGGAGAGTATTCCGAGCTTGACGGCAGCTGAAGCGCTCGAACTCGTGAAAGTGGAATATGGCCTCGTGGGCACGATCTCAACACTCCCCAGTGAGCGTGATCAGAATTTCCTGATCAGCGACGTAGGACGCGCGGGCAAGTTCGTATTAAAGATTGCCAACTTGCACGACGCACCTGAGCTTTTGGATTTTCAAAATCAGGCGATGCGGCGCGTGCGGGCGCAAGTGGCAGATTGCCGGGTGCCGAGGCTCGAATGCACGCTCGAGGGTTTGGAGATTACGCGCATCCACAATGCCAGGACCCACAGCGATCACTGTGTGCGCGTACTCGACTGGATCGACGGGGATGTGCTCGCAAAAAACGCCTCGCGTGGGCCTTCTCTGTTTGAGTCGATCGGGGCGTGCATCGCAAAGATAAACGCAGCGCTGTGCGGATTCTCGCACCCGGCAATGCGCCGTGTTCTACAATGGGACCTGCGCCGCGCGGAAATGGCTCGGGAGAATGCCAGGCTGCTGCCGCACGATAAGCAGACTC
>JAYTXS010000335.1:0-1613 GCA_043742845.1 Gammaproteobacteria bacterium | reverse complement strand
CAGCGAGCTTGCGTATGAGACCGCCGCCTACTGCCTGATGGATACTTTGGCGTGCGGTTTCCAGGCGCTGAAATATCCGGCATGCACGAAACTGATGGGACCCGTCGTGCCCGGCGCAACTTTGAGCAACGGCGCGCGAGTTCCCGGCACGGCGTATGAACTCGACCCGATCAACGCCGCCTTCAACATCGGTGCCATGATTCGCTGGCTCGATTTCAACGATACTTGGCTGGCCGCCGAGTGGGGACATCCGTCGGACAATCTGGGCGGAATTCTTGCCGTCGCCGATTATCTATCGCGCTCGGGCAAGCCGGTCTCGGTACGCGATGTGCTTACCGGCATGATCAAAGCTCACGAGATCCAGGGCGTTCTGGCGCTCGAGAACAGTTTCAATCGCGTCGGCCTCGATCATGTGCTGCTGGTTCGAGTGGCATCCACCGCGGTGGTCACTGCGATGCTTGGCGGCTCGCGCGATCAAATCATCAATGCCGTATCGAACGCCTGGATCGACGGCGGTGCGTTGCGCACGTATCGGCATGCGCCGAATACAGGCTCGCGCAAGAGTTGGGCGGCCGGGGATGCGACCAGCCGCGCCGTGCGCCATGCGCTATTCGCCCTCAAGGACGAAATGGGGTACCCGTCGGCGCTGTCGGCCAAGACATGGGGATTTCAGGATGTGCTGTTCAAGGGAAAATCCTTGTCCCTGCCGCAACCCTTCGCCAGCTATGTGATGGAAAACGTTCTGTTCAAGATTTCTTATCCGGCGGAGTTTCACGCTCAGACCGCGGTGGAGGCGGCGATGACCTTGCACGGGCAAATCTTGCCCAAGCTGGGTGAGATCGAGAGGGTGACGATCGAGACCCAGGAACCGGGCGTGCGCATCATCGACAAGACAGGTCCCCTGGCGAATCCCGCCGATCGTGATCATTGCATCCAGTACATGGTCGCCATCCCGCTGCTGTTCGGCAGGCTCAATGCGGGAGACTACGAAAATCAGATCGCCGACGATCCGCGTGTCGATGCGCTGCGGGCGAAGATGCAGGTCAAAGAGAACCCAATGTTCACCAAGGATTACTACGATCCTGACAAACGCTACATCGGCAACGCAGTGCAGGTGTTCTTCAAGGACGGCAGCAGCAGTGCACGTGTCCAAGTGGACTATCCCATCGGCCATCGCAAGCGCCGCGCAGAGGGTATGCCGGTGTTGGTTAAGAAGTTCGAGGCGAGTGTCGCGGCGCATTTCGCCCCGAAGCAAAGCGAATCGATCAAGGCCATGTTCGCGGATCGCACGGCACTGGCGAGGATGCCGGTGGGCGAGTTCGTCGCCAGGCTCGTGACCGCGTCGTAGGCGCTGCCAGCGCTACGTCGTCGCAAAAAAATATACCGCCGCGACGGGTCGCGTTATGACGCATTGAGCTTGCTCTTAGCCCCTGTGGGTCGCGATAGTGGGGAGGATGAAACAAGCGCGGCGTGACACAGAGCGACGGTATCGGGAAGGGTCCGTGCCGCGCTCGGCTGAGCGGCGCGATCGCAGCGAGCGGCGGCACCGTCTGTGGTGGTCGGTTCTATACGGCAACTTCAATCCGCGCCGCCGAGCGCCCTCCCGCCGTCGC
>JAYTXS010000334.1:0-2781 GCA_043742845.1 Gammaproteobacteria bacterium | reverse complement strand
ACCAACGCCAATACGGATGCCGCCACCTATCGTTTACTCGGGAGAAGCTACTTCTTGGGCTTCAAGTACAGGTGGAATTAGCGGCTCTACTCGCAGATGCTGTTTAAACTTTGAGATAGGGCTTCATGTAAAGATCGAGATCGTGCAGCGGAACAGTCCCGACGAGGCCGGCCGCGTTGCGGTGAACAGAATGGGTAATTCTGTTGAGTCCAGTCTGAGCCCTTTAGCCCTATCGGGGCAACCTCATGAAAAGGGCCATTCCGTATACGCTAAGGACCTGGGGCGCGCGTAGCGGCCAGGGGTAACATCAAGCTGTTCCGAAATCGGGCACGGCGAACATCTTCCCCCAAACGAACCGTCGAGCCGTCGGGGAGCACTATGAGCACTTGTGCCCACAGATCAAAGTCGGGTGTATCGACCGAGCAATATTGAGAAAACAAAGTACACTCCCGGTCTTATGACAACGCACCAACACCGTCCGCAGATGTCGCCACACACGGGAAGAAAAACTCCGAGACACAGCATGCGCCGTATCACGATCGGTCAGCGAGAGATCGTCACCGAAGGCATCCGAGTGGCCGTCTTCCAAGACCTGTTTCACTATTTCATGACGGTGAGCTGGCCTCGGTTGTTCGCAACGTTTGCCGCTTTTTTTCTGCTGTTCGACGCAATATTTGCGGTCGCCTTTTTCTTGGTTCCGGGTTCCATCGCTAACTTGAATCCACCCGGCTTGGCGGGCGCATTCTTTTTCAGTGTCGAGACACTCGCGACAGTCGGATATGGCGACATGCATCCGCAGTCGGTATACGGCCATATCGTTGCGATGATTGAGATCTTTGTGGGCCTCATGTCGCTCGCGGTGATCACTGGGCTCATGTTCGCGCGTTTCTCGCGTCCCCGTGCAAAGTTTCTGTTTTCGAAGAAGCTTGTGGTGCGCCCGATCGATGGGCGCCGCACGCTTATGCTGAGAGCCGCTAACATGCGCTTAAACGTTGTTCAGGACGCGAGCGCCAATATGTCTCTGGCGAGAGATGAGGTCACCGAGGAAGGGTATTATCTGCGCCGAATTGTCGAACTGCCGCTCGTGCGGGCAAAACAACCGATGTTCAATCTTGGCTGGACGATGATGCACGCTATCGATGATTCCAGTCCTTTATGTCGTGAGACACCCGACTCGTTGCGGGAATCGGAGACTTCCATTGTCTTGATTATGAGTGGAACGGATGAGAGCACCGGGCAAATCTTGACGGCGCGTGCCGAGTACTCCTATCAAGACATCTGTTGGGACTCCACGTTTTGCGACATTATAATGAAGGACTCGAATGGAGTCCTTCATATCGACTATGCCAGATTCGACGACGTGGAAGCTTTGCCGCAAACTCCTTAGCTGCTCTAGATCGATAGTGCCCGATCGAACGCGGCACAGGGGGCTGGGGTAGGATATCCGTTGTTTCGCGAGCGCGGTGATGAGTTCGGGTGGCAGCGACAGATCGTAAACGTCATGAATTGGAACTCGCCATGGCCGCCGGTTCGAAGCCGGCGATGATTTCCCGGATCAGTCGCATACCTTGCCTCTTTTCGATTAGGCGAAAATGAGCCTCGACGCTGGTAGGGACGAAACTCACCGCGACACCGCTTTCTCCGGCGCGTCCCGTTCGCCCAATACGGTGCGTGTAGTCCGTCGTCGAGCGCGGCAAGTCGTAATTCACGACCACCGGCAATTGCGCGATGTCGATGCCGCGCGCGGCGACATCGGTCGCGATGAGGGCCCTGGCACGGCTGGCTTTAAAATCGGCAAGCGCCTTGGTTCTGGCGCCCTGGCTGAGTTTGCCGTGGAAGGCAGCTGCTTGAATTCCCGACCGGCGCAGCTTTTCTGCGATGTGTTCGGTCGAGTACTGCGTGGCGACGAAGACCAGTACCCGAGTCCAGCCTTGTTCCGTCATCAGGTGGCGCAGAAGCGGGGTACGTCGCTCGGGATCGACATGAATGGCGCGCTGCAAGATGCTAGGTTGCGTGACGGCAGTCGACGGCACGTCGATACGAACTGGATCACGCAGCAAACCGTTCGCGAGAATGTGCACTTCGGGCGGGAAGGTCGCGGAGAACAGCAGGTTCTGGCGCGCCCGTGGCAGTTGTTCGATGATGTTCGCGAGTTCAGCGGAAAACCCCAGATCGAGGAGCCGGTCGGCTTCGTCGAGTACCAGTGTCGTCACATCCGCGAGCCGCAGCGCGTTGTGCTCCAGGAGGGCCAGCAGCCGGCCTGGAGTGGCGACTACGATGTCGGCGCCGCCGCGCAGTGCCATCATCTGAGGATTAATGGATACGCCGCCAACGACGATGATTGCCTTTATCCGGCGCGGCGCGTAGCGGGTGTAGAGTCGAATCGATTCACCTACCTGTGCCGCGAGTTCTCTAGTAGGAACCAGTATCAGGATACGAACACGAAGCGGCGTGTCGCGATCACGGTTCAGCGTCTGCTGAAGAAGTGGTAAGGCGAATGCGGCGGTCTTGCCTGACCCAGTTTGAGCGCAAGCCCACACATCCCTACCTTCGAGGATCGCCGGGATCGCTGCTGCCTGGATCGGAGTCGGCGCGGGATAGCTGAGCTCGCTGATAGCACGTTGGAGATCTGTCGATAATCCCAGTGAGGCGAATGTCATTCCTCGTGCCCAATCCGGCGGATCCGAAAGTTTCGGCCTTTGATCTTGCCCGCGCGTAAGCGCCGCAACGCCATGTCATGACATTCACGGGCGATAGCGACATAGGTGCGAGTAGGGTAGA
>JAYTXS010000333.1:0-3183 GCA_043742845.1 Gammaproteobacteria bacterium | reverse complement strand
CGAATGCGCTGGCTCGCGATGCTCTGTTCGAACAGTTCCGCAAAACTTTCTGTCATGTTCTCTCTATAAGACTATTCCCTAGCACTCATCCCTTGTGCCCGAGGGGTTACCATAAAATAGCAGCCATCAATCCATGAAGGCCGCAACCTATTTCCTAGTCGACCGCAGGCGACAGACGCCCGCGAACCACTTTCAACACATGCTCAACCACCCAATCGACGGACGTCCCCGTCGTATCCAGCAGGATCGCATCGGCGCTTGCGACAAGAGGCGATATCGCGCGACTCGTATCGCGCAGATCTCGCTCCGCTATCTCCAGCGAAAGGGCGGCAAGGTTAGCAGCAACCCCCTTTTCTTTCAACTGCTTATGGCGCCTCGAGGCTCGCTCAGACGCGCTCGCGGTAAGAAAAATCTTGAGCTCCGCCTGCGGGAATACCACGGTTCCCATGTCGCGGCCGTCCGCCACCAAACCCGGCGCCACGGCAAAGCGCCGCTGGCGTTCCAAGAGCGCGGCCCGGACCATGGGTAGTGCCGCCACTCGGGAAGCGTCATTTCCCGCCTCCTCCGTTCGAATGGGTGCCGTAACCTCCCTGCCGTCCAGCCAGACCCGTTCGGCGCCTGCCGAATCCGACCCGAAGCGGATATCCAGCTGCTGCGCCAATCGGCTCAGACCCGGCCCATCATCCAGGCCGACTCCGGCCCCCCGCCCGCCCAGGGCAACCAAACGGTACAGCGCACCACTATCGAGCAGGGCCCAGCCGAGCGCCCGCGCTACCGCACGGCTGACGGTGCCCTTCCCCGACCCCGACGGACCGTCGATGGTGATGACCGGAACCGTCTGCACCGGACCGCCTACGCTGCCGACTCGTCAATATCGAGGCCCACGGAACGCGCCAGCCCGACGAAACCCGGGAAGGACGTGGCCACATTCGCCACATCGCGAATTGAAATGGCGGTGGCCGCGCGCAGACTGGCGACCGCAAAGGACATGGCAATTCGATGGTCCCCGCGGCTATCGATCTCACCGCCGCCGAATGCAGGGCCTTCCCCGCGGCCTTCGATCCGCATGCCGTCCGGCATCACCTGGTGCACGACCCCTAGGGTCTCGAAGCCGGCACTCATGGCTGCGATCCGGTCGCTCTCTTTCACGCGCAGCTCCTCAGCGCCGGTGACGACCGTCTCGCCTGCGGCACAAGCGGCGGCGATGAAGAGGATGGGAAACTCGTCGATCGCGAGCGGCACCCATTCCACCGGGACGTGCACGCCGCGCAATGCAGAGGCGTGAATCAGCAAATCCGCCACCGGTTCCGCACCGCTTTGGCGTGCGTTCCGTATTTCGATATTGCCGCCCATGCTGCGCAGGATATCGAGCAATCCGCTGCGCGTCGGATTCATTCCCACATTGCGGATGAGTAAACCCGCCGGCGCCGCACCCAAAAGTCCGGCCACGATGAAAAACGCCGCGGAGGAGAAGTCGCCCGGCACATCGAGCCGCTGGCCGGCCAATTGCATCGGCGGATGCAATGTCGTGCTCAGGCCGTCCGTGTCGACGCGCACACCGCAGCTCCTGAGCATGCGTTCGCTATGGTCGCGATTGATCGCCGGTGCAATGACGGTGGTCGGCGAGTCGGCGTACAGCGCGGCCAACAGCACCGCGGACTTCACCTGCGCGCTCGCCACCGGCATTCGATACTCTATTCCGTGAAGTGGGCGCCCGCCTGCGATATCGACCGGCGGCGTGCCATTACGCGTGCGCACCTCGGCGCCCATTTCACGCAGCGGCTTGGCGACCCGTTCCATAGGGCGCTTCATGAGCGATGCATCGCCAACCAATTTCGAATCGAAGGGCTGTGCCGATAACAAGCCCGTGAACAATCGCATGGCGGTGCCGGCGTTGCCCATGTCGAGCGCCTGACCGGCGTCTCGCAAGCCGCGCAGACCCACGCCGCGAATCACCACCCGCGTGGGGTGCGGCTGGTCGATGTGCACACCTAAGGCGCGCATCGCGGCCAAGGTCGCCAGGCAATCCTCGCTCGCCAGAAACCCATTCACCTCGCTGCTGCCTTGCGCAATGCCGGACACCATCAGGGCGCGATGCGAGATCGATTTGTCGCCCGGAACCGCCAGCGCTCCCGACACGTTTTGAGCGGGCCGCGCCGCATACTTGGTTGAGCCCTGCGCCATCGCGATCAGAGCACGGCCCGCGGATACGACCCCAGCACCTTGAACAGAGACGCACGCTCCTCGAGCGCCGTCAGCGCCTTGGCCACCGGCGGATCGCTCACGTGGCCTTCGATGTCGATGAAAAACACATAGTCCCACTTACGTTTGCGCGAGGGACGCGATTCGATGCGGGTCATGTTGACCCGATGCTGCGCCAGAGGCTCGAGCAGGCCAAACAGGGCGCCGGCATCATCGGTGTCGGCGGCCGAGACCAGCAAGGTAGTGCGATCGGCACCACTTGCACTGAACAGTTTCCTGCCCACGACCAGAAAGCGGGTGGTGTTGTCGGAGCGATCCTCAATTTCATTGGCGAGTAGCGTGAGGCCGTAGATTTCGGCGGCGGCACGGCTGGCGATGGCCGCGGTGCCGCGCTCGTCACGAGCACGGCGCGCGCCCTCTGCATTGCTCGAAACCGCGACCCGCTCCACGTCAGGGAGTTGCTCATCCAGCCATCCCCGGCATTGCGCCAGTGCCTGCGGGTGCGCACACACGCGCTTCACCGCTTCGGTGCCGCTCATCTTGCCCATCAAGCAATGGTGAATGCGCAACTCCACCTCGCCGCAAATCTTCAGGGCCGACGACAGAAACATATCCAGCGTGTGATTGACCGTGCCCTCGCTGGAGTTCTCGATCGGCACTACGCCGAAGTCGGCGACACCGCCCTCGACTTCGTGAAACACCTCGTCGATCGCCGGCAGCGGCAGCGCCCGCACCGAAGAGCCGAAATGCTTGAGCACGGCCGCCTGCGTGAACGTACCCTCCGGCCCCAGAAAAGCCACTTTGAGGGGTTCCTGCTGCGCCAGGCACGCCGACATTATTTCGCGAAACAGCCGTGCGATTTCCTCATCGCGCAGCGGGCCCTGATTACGCTTCAGCGCCAGACGCAGCACCTGCGCCTCACGCTCGGGGCGATAGAAGTCCACCGCTTTGCCGGACGCGGACTTCGATATTCCGACCAGC
>JAYTXS010000332.1:0-9223 GCA_043742845.1 Gammaproteobacteria bacterium | reverse complement strand
TTCGACCACGCGGCACTGTCGCCGAATGGCTCGTCGAACAATGCCGGCATCTTGTCCAGAGCCTCGGCGAAATCCGCCAGCGGCGCCGTCATGTCCAGGTGCTCGGTATGCAAATGTTCCGCCACTCTGCGCGCGGCGGCGACCTCCGAGCGCGCAGCACCGTCGAATCCCAGAGTGTAGGTTCGCGGCTTGTCCAAGTAATAGGTGGTGAGCGCGGAATCTATTCCGCCGCTCAAGAAGACCCCCACCGGCACATCCGACAAAGTGTGTTGCGGCACCACTGTGGACAGCAGCGCATCCAGACCTAGCACGGTCTCGTGAGCACTGCGCGCGACGATGGCCGTCGACGGATACCAATAGCGCTCGATGCGGATCCGGCCTTCTTTCCAGGTCAGCGTGTGCCCGGCGGGCAACTTGGCGATGCCCTGGTAAATGGTCTTCGGCGCAGGCACGTAACCGTGGAACAGAAAATCGCGCACCGCGCTGTGATCGATGTGCGGCTGACCCAAGCCCAGCACCAGCAACGCTTTGAGCTCCGAGGCAAACGCAATTCCGTCCGGCAACAGTTGGTAGTACAACGGCTTGATGCCCAGCCGATCTCGCGCCAACAACAGGCTGCGCTCGCGAGTGTCCCAAGCGCCAAACGCAAACATCCCCACCAGTCCTTCGAGACAGGCTTTGCCCTGCGTCTGCAGTAGATGCACGAGCACTTCCGTATCGCCGCTCGAGTGCCACGGTCCAGGCAGACCGGCGCGCAATTGTTGATGGTTGTAGATTTCGCCGTTGTAGGTCAGAACCTGCGAGCCGAATACCATGGGCTGGTGAGCGCCCTCGGACAAATCCAAGATCGCCAGGCGCCGATGTGCCAGCGCGACGCCGGGTTCACCCCAGGTTCCTTCGCCGTCCGGTCCGCGATGCTGCAAGCGCCGCGCCATGCTGCGGGCGAGCTCCACGCTGGCCCGCGAACTAACAATGCCGGCTATTCCACACATACCGCGCAGTTTAACAGTCCGCAGCGCGCAAACATGGGCAACGGCAACGCCGCAGCGAGGTACCGCTAGCCATGAGGCGGCGGTTCGTTTAGGGTGCAGCCTGGAGCTGCAAACACATGGCAACACCCGCTGATCAACGACTGCTGGAACTGCTCGACAAATGGCTGAAAAGCCTCGAGCTTCACGCCAAGTATTCGTCGCTCGATGATGAGAGCTATTGGAAGATCCAACCCTGGTTGGAACATCAGAGGCCGAGCCGCTGGATCATCGATCTGGCAATGCAAAAGACCCTGGCGCTGCGCGCCCACGTTCAAGAGCGGATGACCAAGGGCGACGCCCAGTACTCGGACTCGCTCGAGTTGATGATCTTCCTCGCCAACCTGGTCGGTTCGGAACACATCGAGCGCTTCATTCCGGTTGCACAGTCCGAGAACGAGCGCTCCTTGGTGAGGCCGCCGCAGGTCCCGCAGCCGCCCACCGATGCCTCCGCCACCGGCGTCGCGATCACGGCGACCGCCACCCGGGAGATGCCGAAATTCGTGGCGGCGAAGCGCGCGCCGCCCGCCACCGGCACCGCACAGGTGGCACGCTCGGAACGGCGCGCAGCACCGCCGCCCAAACCATCCGCAAAGCCGGCACCCAAACCGCCGGCAAAAGATCTGCCGAAACCTACTGCCAAGCCGCTTAGAATCCCGGCGGCCGCGCCGGCGCACCCCGGGTCTTCGGCCGATGCGCGCGAGCAGGTGATGGGTGATGCGGCACGCCTGGTGCAATGGGGCCGCAAGTGGTACGAATTGCCGGAACTCATCGCACGCATGGCGGAGCGCCCCTCATTACCCGAAGTACGGCGTATACTCAAAGAAAATAAAGCTGCCATCGATGTGAAGGTCGGGGGCGCTTAGACGGTTTGCGCGTTTGACCTGGAGCGCTGTTGTCCGCCCTTGGGATCGCGCCAAAAAAAATTTGAACCTCCTTACGCTATGCACGCTCAAAGGCGCCCATGATCACGACGAAAAACTTATCCAAACGTTATGGCGACAAACTTGCCGTCGACGACTTGACCTTCAGCGTGTCGCCCGGCGAGGTGCTGGGGTTCCTCGGCGCCAACGGTGCAGGCAAATCGACGACCATGCGCATGATCGCAGGCTTCATTTCACCCTCGGCGGGCCAGGTCTCAGTGTGCGGCTACGACATCGAGCGCTCACCCGTGGCGGCCAAATCCTGCATGGGGTATCTGCCGGAAGGGGCCCCCAGCTACGGTGAAATGACCGTCCGCGAATTCCTCGATTTCATCGCTGATGTGCGTGGCCTCACGGGTGAGAAGCGGCGCGAACGGCGCGCGGTGGTAATTGACCGGCTGGGGCTGGCGCCCGTGATCGAACAGGTCGTTGAGACGCTGTCAAAGGGATTCAGGCGCCGTGTCGGCCTCGCGCAGGCACTGATTCACGACCCGCAAGTCCTGATTCTGGACGAACCCACCGACGGCCTCGACCCGAATCAAAAGCACGAAGTGCGGCGTCTGATCAATGAGTTGAGCAAGGACAAGTTGGTCATCGTCTCGACTCACATATTGGAGGAGGTTCACGAGGTGTGCACACGCGCCATCATCATCGCCAACGGCCGCATCGTCGCCGACGAAACGCCGACTGCGCTGGAGTCTCGCTCGCGTTACCACCACGCCGTGAGCCTGCGCTTCGAGAAACCCGATCAACTCGAGGCCGCACGGCGCGAAATCGCGCTGCTAGCGGAAGTCGCTCAAGTAGAATCCGATGCGCGTGAACTCAGGCTGACGGCGGTGCCGAAGCCCGGCGCCGACACCCTCGCCGCGGTCAGCGCCTTGATCGTCAAAAACCACTGGGAAGTGCCCGAGTTGCATCTCGAATCCGGTCGTCTCGATGAGGTGTTCCGTTCACTTACTCAGCCGCCCGGCATCGCTGTCTCCGAGACGACATTGGGAGCCAAAGCGTGAACCAAGTACTCGTGATTTTCCGGCGCGAATTGCGCAGTTATTTTGCCACTCCCTTGGCCTATGTATTCATCGTCATCTTCTTAGGTATGGCGGCGGTGTTCACTTTCCAGGTGGGAGGCTTTTTCGAGCGCGGTCAGGCCGATTTGCAGCCCTTCTTTCGCTGGCATCCCTGGCTGTACCTGGTGCTGATACCGGCGATTTCGATGCGCCTATGGGCCGAGGAGCGCAACAGCGGCAGCATTGAATTGCTCATGACTCTGCCGCTCACCTTGTGGCAGGCGGTGGTGGGTAAATTCCTGGCCGCTTGGTGCTTTGCCGGCATCGCCCTGCTGCTGACGTTCCCCATTTGGATCACGGTCAACTACTTGGGTTCCCCGGACAACGGCGCCATCGTCGCGGCCTACGTGGGCAGCCTCTTGATGGCGGGCGGGTTCTTGTCCATCGGCATGTGTCTCTCGGCCGCCACGCGCAATCAGGTGATCGCGTTCATCACTGCAGCGTTGGTCGGCTTCGTATTCCTGCTGGCTGGATTTCCACTGGTCCTGGATTTCGTGCGCGGCATCTTGCCGCAGGCCATCGTGGATGCGATTGCCTCTCTAAGTTTCTTTACTCACTTCGAAGCGATTTCCAAGGGCGTCATCGACTTGCGCGACCTCGTGTATTTCGGCGCCCTGATCGCCTTCTGGTTGGCCGCCACGGCCTTGGTACTCGACATGAAAAAGGCGGAATAGGTGAACGGCAGTCGTTGGCGAAAAACGGGTTTCGGGGTCGGCGGGCTGATCGCGCTCGCCGTGTTGTTTCTAGGCGTGGTCATGCTGTCGAATGTCGGGCTACGCGGCCTGCGCCTCGATCTGACGCAAAATCGGCTCTACACCTTGAGTCCCGGCACACAGCAGGTGCTCACCGATCTGAAGGAGCCGATCAATCTGTACTTTTATTTCTCGCGTGAGGCGGCCGCAAAGCAGGCGCCTCTGGTGATGCCCTATGCCTCCCGCGTGCGCGAATTCCTGGAGGAACTAGCAGCGCGATCAGGCGGAAAAATCCATCTGCGTGTCGTGGATCCGCAGCCCTTCTCCGACGAGGAGGACCGCGCCGGCGAGTTCGGCCTGCAGTCGCTGCAGTCGGGCGGCGGCGACGCGCTTTATTTTGGCCTGGCAGGGACCAACTCCACCGATGGACGCACCGCAATACCCAGCTTCCAGGCCGATCGCGAGGAGTTTTTGGAATACGACGTCGCGAAACTGATCAACGATCTCGGTACGCCGAAGAAGCCGGTCGTCGGCTTGATGAGCAGCCTGGGGCTGCAAGGACAATTCAATCCCGCGACGGGACAGATGGGCGAAGCCTGGCCGATCGTGACGCAACTCCAGGACCTGTTTACGCTGCGCACACTCACCGCCGACGTTGATCACATCGACAAGGACATCGACGTTCTGATGCTGGTGCATCCGAAGCGATTGCAGCCGAAGACCTTGTACGCCATCGATCAGTTCGTGATGCGCGGCGGCAGAATACTGCTGTTCGTCGATCCCAATTCAGGTGCGGACACTGCCGGCCAGGATCCGTCGAATCCTCTCGGGGGCGCTATGGCGGATCACTCTTCCGATCTCAAGCCGCTGCTCGAGGCCTGGGGCGTGGACTATGACGCGACCAAGGTCATCGGGGATTTGGAGCGCGGGCTCGAGGTCCGCACCAGCATGCAAGCGCCGCCCGTGCGGCACATCGGCATCCTGGGATTGACGCGCGGTGACATGGATCAGAAGGACGTCGTATCGGCGTCGCTTGAAAAGATCAATCTCGCCACGTCGGGATTTCTCAGTGCGCGCGCCGCCGCCAAGACCCGCTTCGAACCGCTGCTGCTAAGTTCAGCGAGCGCGGCGCCGATTCCCGCAGCGCGCTTCACCGCGCTCACCGACCCGTCCATCCTGCGCGACGGCTTCAAGCCCACCGGCGTTCGCTATGCGCTGGCAGCGCGTGTGTCCGGTCCCGTGGAATCCGCCTATCCGCAAGGTGCGCCACCGGATCAAAAACCCGCCGCCGGTCCGCCGCTGGCCCATTTGGCCAAATCGGCCCTTCCCGCCAACATCGTCATCATCGCCGATACGGATCTGCTCATGGATTACATGTGGGTGCAAACGCGCGAGCTGTTTGGTCAACGCGTTGCGCAAGCTTTCGCCAACAACGGCGATTTTGTGGCCAACATTCTCGACAATTTGAGCGGCTCGAGCGCCCTGATCAGCGTTCGCGGGCGAGCCTCGTTCTCGCGGCCGTTCGAGCGTGTGGAAGCGCTCCGGCGTCAGGCCGACGATCGGCTGCGCGGCAAGGCATTGGAACTCCAGGCCGAACTTCAGCAGACGGAAACCAAGCTCACTGAACTGCAGAGCAAGCGCAACGACCAATCCTCGCTCGCGCTGTCGCCCGAGCAGGAGGCGGAATTGAAACGCTTTGTCGCCGAGAAGGCGCGCGTGCGCAAGCAGTTGCGCGAAACTCAGCGTGGGCTGGACGTCGACATTAATCGCCTGAACTCGCGCCTCAAGATTCTCAACATTGCCGTGGCGCCGTTGCTGGTCGCGCTGGCCGGCGTCGTCGTTCTATCACTGCGCAGGCGGCGCAAAACGGCTGTGCCGGGGGCCGCATGAGCCGCCAACGCTTCGTCGCGCTGCTCGTCGCCGCGGTTCTCGCGATCTCGGGCGCGCTATACCTGAGCACACAGCGCGATTTGCCGCGCGACGCCCGCGGCGCAGCTCTTCTTCCCGGCCTGGCGGGCCAACTCAATACGGTTACTTCACTGTCCGTGCGGCGCGGCAGCGCGACTCCGACGGTGACCGTGCACAGCCAAGACGGCCGCTGGACGGTCGCTGAGCGTGCAGATTATCCCGCCGACGTATCCAAGCTGCGCAAGTTATTGCTGGCCTTGAGCGACGCCAAGGTGGTCGAGGAAAAGACCTCGAATCCGGCCAGCTTCCCGGTCATCGGTGTTGAGGACCCGGCGTTGCCGGCTGCCAGCGGTGCAGAAATCAGCATCACTGCCAAGGACGGCAAGCACGCCGTCATCGTCGGCAAGCCCTTCGGTGAAGGCAACTTCGCGCGGCGCGGCGGCGAGAACACCAGTTACAGCGTCGAACCCGGGATTTCATTCGAAGCCGAGCCACGCTATTGGATAGATTCGCGGCTGCTCGACATCCCGGCAGCGAATATCCAAAGCGTCGCGCTCAAGCCGGCGGTCGGAGCCGCGTACAGCGTGCATAGAGTCGCGGCCGCTGCAGCCACAGCGGCCGCGGCAGGCACCTCGCCGCCGCCCGTAGCGACTGCGGCCGACGGCTTCACTCTCGATGGCGTGCCGCCGGGCCGCAAGGCCGCTGATGCCGCCGTGCTCGCCCCCTCCCCCACCGCCCTCAGCGGACTGACGGCCGACGATGTGGCACCGGCAGCGAGTATCGATTTCAGCAAGGCGACTATCGCCACCGTCACTCTCACCGACGGAAATGTCCTCACCATCAGCGGCGCCGCCAGCGGCGATAAGCACTGGATTTCCGTGCAGGCAAGCAAGGACGCTGCACTCGATGCCAAGACCGCGGGCCGAGCATTTGAGATTGCCGCTTACCGTTTCGACAGCGTGTTCCGGCCGCTCGAGCAATTGCTGATTCCCAAGGAACAGCTGCCCGGTGCCAAGAATTCATCGACGATGACGGGCCGCGGCGGCCCTCTACCGGCAGCCTCGCCCGTGCCGCTGCCGAAGAAAAAACTGCCGCTCTCACCGGCGCCGTGATCAGCGGCATCAGCGCGGGATTCGGCCGCCGGGTGGCCGCGCTGCTGTACGACAGTTTGCTGCTCGCCGCGCTGCTGGTGATCTTTACCTCCGCTGCCGTGTTCCTGAATCATCGCGTCGCGGTCGAGCCCAAGACGGCCGGTGCATGGTTTTATCTGTACCGAGCGGGGCTCATCGCACTCATCGTCGGCTACTACCTGCTCAACTGGTTGCGCAGCGGCCAGACCTTGGGGATGCGCGCCTGGCACCTGCGCGCAGTTGCGGATTCAGGTAAACCCATGGCGCTGAAAGCGGCGGCGCTGCGCAGCCTCTTCGGCGCGCTCGCGTGGGCGCCGGCGGCGCTCGGTGTGCTATGGCTGTATGCCGATCCCGAGCATCTGGCGCTGCACGACCGCTTCTCCAAAACTCGGGTCGTGCACTTGCAGAATTAGCGCGTTCTGGAGATCGCAACCAGCGTGCAAAGACCGATCGCAGCCGTCGGCAGCCACCCCACCAGCGCCGGATTCAATCCGAACAGTTGACCGCCGTTCTCGATGGTGCGTGTGATCAGGAAAAATACCACGCCGAGCAGCACGCCGATGACGGTACGCGTGCCGGCGCCGGTGGTGCGCAATGGACCGAACACGAAGGGCAGCGCCAGCAGCGTCACGACGATCACCGCGAACAGCCGAGCGATCCGCGACCAGTAGCCTATTTCATAGGACGCAGTCTCGAGGCTGTTGCGGCGCAGATGATCGATGTACGAGGCCAGGCCCCGCAGGGTGAGCAGCTGCGGATCGGTGGCTGCCAAACCCAAGAATTCCGGATTGACCGATGATTTCAGCATGATCCCACTGACGAGTTCACTCTCAACATGGTCGCCTTCGAAGCGTGTTGTCGCCACGTTATGCAGGCTCCAGCGGCCAGGGTCGGCGACCGAGATGCGCTCGGCTCGCTGGATCGAGTGCAGCTTGGTCGAACCGTCCAACTGAAACAGCGACACACCGCCGAATGCGCGATCAACCTCTCCGGTTTGCACCCGCAATATCAGGTTGCCGTCCTTCACCCAGGCGCTGCTCGAGCCGGCAAAACTCACATCCGCCAATTTATTCGTGGTCTTCTCGCGCTTTGCGAACTGTGCCATCGGCGGCGCCGCATACTCACCGATGCCGTACATGAGGAGAGACAGCGTCAGGCCGGCGAGCCCCACGGGCCACGCAATGCGCCACACCGACACCCCCGACGCACGCGTCACCACCAGCTCGCTGCCCGAGGCAAGATTCCCGAGACCCATCAACGCACCGATCATCGCGCCGATGGGCAGCAATTCGAATGCAGACTGCGGCAAATTCAGCAGGGTAAAGATAAACGCGTCGGCAGCGCTGTAGCTGCCGACACCGATATCGCTCTGCTGACTGATAAATAAAAACAAGGCGCCGAGAGTCAGCAGCACGCCCATGGCCATCGCGGTATAGACGAGTACCGTGCGATACAGGTAGCGATCGAGAATGTTCACGCTGTCCTCGCATCTCGAAGCAGCAGGTATAGCCCGAGCGCAAGGGCCGCCAGATGTACCCACCAAACGCCGATCGCCGGCGTCAGCTCTCCCTTCTCCAGCCACACCTTGCTGGCGGACAGCAAATTGGAATAAACGAAATACAGCACAATGGCGAAGCCGACTCGGGCGTAGCGTCCCTGCCGCGGCCGCAGGCGGCTCAATGGCACGGCAACCAGGGTCAGAACAAGGGCCATAATTGGCGTGGATGCCCTGAATTGCAATTGTGCAATGTCCGCGGGGGCATGAGAGCCGAGAAGTTCGCGGGTGGGTTTGGTGTCGGGATCCTGGGTTCCAACCACATCCGCCGGGGTTGAGATGGGAATGCCGTGCTCTCTGAACTCGATCACCCGAAAGTCGTTACTTCCGGGAGCCCCTTCGTACCGGCGGCCATTGAACAGGGTCACGAGATGCACACCGTTGGGTGCCGCCTTGGAGTAGGTGGCGGTATCTGCAAGGGCCACTTCGATGCGGCCGTCGGACTCGCGCTGCACGAACACGTTGTGCAACACGCCCTCCTGATCGACCCGCTCCGCGTAGAACACCGCATCGCCGCCGCTGAAGGAGCGGAACCGCCCGGCGTCGAGTTGACCGAATTGCGCCTCTTTTAGCGCAGACTGGCGCAGTAGCTGTGCTTCGCGGTCGGCTTGTGGCACTTGCACGAACGCCAGCCAGCCTAAGCCGACCGCAATGACGGCGGCAAAGGCGAACAGCGGCGGCAGCAGCCGCGACGGTCCAAAACCGCAGGCTTGCAGCGCGGCCATTTCACTGTCGTGGTAAAGGCGGCCCAGCGTCAGTACCACCGCCAGCAATAGCCCCACGGGCACGATGATCGACAAATTCATAAGCGCGCCGAGCGCGATCAAATCGAATACCACCCGCCGCCCATATTGGTTGTCCGCGGCCTGGCCGAGCACCCGGGACAATTGGTTCGACACCAGAATTGCCACCAAAACTCC
>JAYTXS010000331.1:0-11868 GCA_043742845.1 Gammaproteobacteria bacterium | reverse complement strand
CAGTTCGCAAATCGACTCCAGCGCCGCAGTGAGCGGTGCGTTGGCGGCGATTTTCTCGAACACCCGTCGTTCGCCCGCCGCAATGGCATCGGCCCGCTTGCGCTCAGTGATATCGGTGATGCTGGCGCGAATCAACCGGCGGTTGGAGCTCGGCAGGCGCACGAACCGCACTTCGCAGGGCATGCTCTGGCCGCTGGCATCGCAGTGCGACCATTCGAATACCGGCGCCTCGCCCGCCAGCGCTCCTTCTATGAAGCCGCGCGGCCGGCCGAAGGACAGGCTACCGTCGGGCTGGTGTGCCGGGCTGATCTTGTCAGGTCCGCTCGCCAGCAGAGTCTCGCGCGACATCTGGAAAAAGCGGCAAGCATTGTCGTTGACGTCAACGAACTTGCCCCGATCGACGTCGAACACGATGATGACTTCGGGCGCGTGTTCCACCAAAGTCCGGTAGCGCGCTTCGCTTTCGCGCATTGCCTGCTCGGCGAGATGTCTTTCGGTGATATCGCGAATGCTCACGATGTAGCCGTCGCGGCGATTGAGCTTCGCCTTGCTGACGGCGATCTCAACCGCGACGCGATTGCCGCCCTTGACGCGCCCCCAGGTCTGGTGCGCCGCAAGATCGACGTGCGTGTCATCGATCTTGGTCGCGAAACGCTCGAGAAAGTCATCACAGCCGTGTGCAATGTCGGGCATCAGGAATACGAGTGAGCGGCCCAGCACCTCGGCGTGCGAATAGCCGAAAATACGCTCGCCGGTGGGATTGAAAGTCTCGATATGTCCGGCCTCATCCACCGTGACGATGGCGTCCTTGACGTTATCGAGGATGGCCTGCAGGTGCGAGGAGCTCTGCTCGCGAATCTCGCGCGTGAGGGCCTGCGCTTCGTCGGACATGAGCTGCATCGAGCGTACGATGCCGCGCCGCTCGCCGTCGATCCTGTCGTAGTGCGCGCTGACGGCTTTGAGCAAGCTGTCGAAGTCGAGCTCGCCGCCCCTGTCGCGCGCCGCCGTGAGCTGGCGCTCGAGCAGGTGGTTCAGGCTGTCCGCCGTCTGCGTTGGCTCGCTACGAATAGCGGTCGCGATTTCGCGTGACAAGTCCTTGCTCTCCCACACTTGATCTACGGCGCGCAACGGCACCGCTTGCATGAGATGTTAGGGCGATCCCGCAAAGGCGGCGTGACGCGTGTCTCGGTTCGCCCAATAATCGGTTAAGTAAGCCAATCTCGGCACCGGCGCTGAATCAGGACAGTTGATCCGCGGTTTCCCTTCCTGAGCGCTTGCGGTCGTTCTCGCGCAAACTGCGCTTGCGCAGCCGAATGGAATTGGGAGTGACCTCGATCAGTTCATCGTCATCGATGAACTCCATGGCCTGCTCCAGGGAAAAGCGAATCGGTGGCGTCAAGACCACGTTTTCGTCCTTGCCGGCGGCGCGCATATTGGTCAGCTTCTTACCCTTCAAAGGGTTCACGACCAGATCGTTGTCGCGATTATTGAGGCCGATGATCATGCCCTCGTAGACCTCCTCCCCGGGCCCGATGCATAACCTGCCCCGCTCCTGCAGACTGAACAGCGAGTACGCCAGCGCCACGCCCTGGCCGTTAGCGATCAAGACGCCGTTCGGTCGCTGGCCCAATTCGCGCTGTACCACGGGCCCATAATGGTCGAACACATGGTGCAACAGCCCCGTGCCGCGGGTCATGGTGCGAAACTCAGTCTGAAAGCCGATCAAACCGCGTGACGGAACCATGTAGTCCAGGCGGATTCGACCGCGCCCGTCGGCCTGCATGTCCTTCAGATCCGCACCGCGGCTGCCGAGCGCGGACATGATGTTGCCCTGTGCGTCGGCATCGGCATCGACGGTGACCTGCTCGTACGGCTCATGCGCGGCGCCGTCGATCTGCTTGATCACCACGCGCGGCCGGGAGACCGCCATTTCATAGCCCTCGCGGCGCATGTTCTCGAGCAAAACGCCCAAGTGCAATTCGCCGCGGCCGAACACCACGAATTTATCGGGATCCGCAGTCGGTTCCACTCGCAACGCCACATTGTGGATGGCCTCGCGATCCAGGCGTTCGCGAATCTGCCGGCTGGTCACGAACTTGCCATCCCTGCCGAGGAACGGCGAGGTGTTGACTTCGAAAGTCATGCTGATGGTCGGTTCATCGACCGTGAGGCTCGGCAACGGCTCCACCGTCGCAGGATCGCACAGCGTATCCGATACCTTCGGTTCCGGGATGCCGGCGAAGGCCACGATGTCGCCCGCGCTGGCCGACTCCACCTCGACCCGGGTCAGCCCGTGAAATCCTAGGATCTGCGTGATGCGCTCGGGCCGCTGCTTACCTTCGCGGTTGACTACCGTGACGGCCATGCCACGTTTGATCGTGCCGCGCTTGATACGCCCGATGCCGATGGCGCCGACGTAACTCGAGTAATCGAGGAGCGTGACCTGCAGCTGCAGCGGGCCATCCGCATCCACGTCGGGAGGCGGGCAGTGTTCGACGATGGTCTTGAACAATGGCTGCATATCACCGTCGCGCACCGTCGATTCGAGTCCGGAGAAGCCCCGCAAAGCGGAGGCGTAGATCACCGGGAAATCGAGCTGCGCATCGGTTGCCCCCAGCCGGTCGAACAAATCGAAAGTCTGATCCAGCACCCAACCCGGTCTGGCTTCATCGCGATCGATTTTATTGATGACGACGATGGGACGTAGGCCGTGCTTAAACGCCTTCTGGGTCACGAACCGGGTTTGCGGCATGGGTCCGTCCACCGCATCGACCAGCAGCAACACGCAATCGACCATCGCGAGCACGCGCTCGACCTCGCCGCCGAAGTCTGCGTGTCCTGGCGTATCGACGATATTGATACGGTAATCGCCCCAGGTGATCGCGGTGTTCTTCGCGAGAATCGTGATGCCGCGTTCGCGCTCCAGATCGTTCGAATCCATGATCCGCTCTTGCAAGTCCTTGCGTGCGTCGAGAGTGCCGGATTGACGCAGCAGCTGATCGACGAGTGTGGTTTTGCCGTGATCGACGTGCGCGATGATGGCGATATTGCGGAGTTTCTGAGTCACGGTAAGGCCCTTCGAGGAAACCGCCCATTATAGGGCCTAACGCAGACTCGCGCCGGAGTTTCAGCAATCCGCTGTAAGTTTCAGCGTTCCACGATAAGGGGAATGGAGAAGGCGCGTGTCTCGGCCGTATCGTCGTGTTTGAGGGAGACGCTCAAACTCAGCAGCAGCACGCCCTCCGCGCTCGGCGTTACCGTGAAACTCTGGCGATACACCTGGCCGGCCTGGACCGCGGCCAGGTTGAAATGATTCGCGCCCGGGGCGAGAGTCAGTCCATCTCCGCCCGTGACTTGGATTTCAGCCGGATCCGCGTCGATCTGAGGCATGAGTGCGATATTGATATCGAGCGGCTGTCCCAACGTGGGCCGCCGCGGCAGGTCGAACTTGAGCTCCACCGCCAGCTCGGATTTGCCCTGAGCGGCAGCCTGCACCATTCCGACGGTCAACTCCGCCGCGGTCGGTCCCTGCTTTGCGACGGGAGCACGGACATGTGGCGTCTGGGAGGCTGCCGGTGCCGGCGGCGTCCCTGAATCCCTATGGCAAGCGCCGATCAGCAAGGCGGTGCACAGCAGCGGGACTCTAACCGTCTTCATGTCCCTATAATCACCAAATACGCCACCAATCACAACTCGAGCACGGGTCCCGTGACCGCTGCGAGTTGCTCTTCGAGAGACCGGTAATGCTCCTCCCAGTAGCGCGGCTCGGCGAACCAGGGGAATGCTTGTGGAAACGCGGGGTCATGCCAGCGGCGCGCCAGCCATCCCGAGTAATGGATCATGCGTAACGCACGCAACGGCTCGATCAGCGCTATTTCGCTGCGATCGAAGGGTTGAAACTGCTCGTATCCCTTGAGCAGGTCGGTGAGTTCCGCGCGCATTTCCTGCTGGCCGCCCGCCAGCAACATCCATAGATCTTGGATCGCGGGCCCGGTCAGACAATCATCGAGATCTACGAAATGCGGCCCTAGATCCGTCCACAGGATGTTGCCGCGATGGCAGTCGCCGAGAATTCGGCCGACCGATGCGCCCCGCCAATCGTGCGCCTGCGCCTCGATCTCGTTCAACAACTCATCGGTCAGGTCAGCGTACTTGGTTGCCAAGTAGTCGGGCATCCAGTCGCCGTCGAGCACGAAATCCCGCGCCTTGACGCCCAAGTCCTCGATCGACAGGCGCGTTCGCTCTTGAAAGCGCGCGGCCCGACCGACCGCGTGGATGCGACCTAGAAATCGCCCCACCCATTCCCGCTCATCGCGCGTCCCCAGCTCCGGCCAACGACCGCCGCGGCGTGGAAAGACGGCATAGCGAAAACCGTGGTGGATGTGCAGCGAAATCCCGTCGCGAACCAAGGGCGCTACCACGGGAATCTCTTGCGCGGCCAGTTCACCGGAAAAAGCGTGTTCTTCGCGAATCGCCGCATCCGACCAACGAGCCGGCCGGTAGAACTTGGCGACCAATGGATCGCCGTCCTCGATGCCGATCTGATATACCCTGTTTTCGTAGCTATTGAGGGCCAGCACTCTGCCGTCGCAGCGAAACCCAACCGCCTCGATCGCGTCCAGAACGGTCTCAGGCGATAGCTCGGAATACGGTGCGTCGCTGTTCATGTAATGGAATTCTACAGGTAGGATGCTGTCACTCCATTGGACGAATCACGCTGCTAGAATGCCAGCCATGCGACTGCCCCGACCTAAGTCATTGAGCGGACTGATGTTGATCGGTTTCACGATCGTGGCGGCACCGCTGCTTTTCGCGATCGTGAACGCCGCCGTGCAAATGAATCACCTGTCGAGCCGCAGCGAGGAACTGGTGCTGCACGGCATTCGCGGCACCCGCAACAATCAGCGCATATTCGAGGAAATCGGCGCGCTCGAGCGGACCGCGCGCCTGTATCAAATCATCGGCAGCGCAGATCTGCTCGACGTGTACGCGCGCAATCAGCAACGTCTGGTTGCCACGCTCAATGAACTGCTGGCACTGCCGCTCGACGCCGAATCGCGCGACGGGGCACGCGCCCTGGAAAACGAGACGGAGCGGCTGCACGAAGAATTGAAGCACGACGCCCCGAATTCGGCGCGCATGGCGGAACTGATCAATGCGTTTCCGCAGCTCTCGGAGATGGCGTCCAAGGTATCGAACCGGGTAGGCGCGCAAATAGACCGTGAGCTCACCAGCCTGCAGCTCGCCACCCAGCTCGCCCAGCGCAATCTTTTTTGGGAGACTCTGCTGCTCGTGCCTCTGACACTGGCGGTGGTGGGCGTGTTCACCTATCTGTTCGGCCGTCCCATCCGTGCGATTGACCGCGCCATCAGCGAACTCGGCCGCGGCACATTTTCCCGACCCATTGCCATTCGCGGACCCGCCGACCTCGAGCGCTTGGCGGCTCAATTGGAGTGGCTCAGAGGACGTTTATTGGATTTGGCGCAGGAAAAGAACCGATTTCTGCGGCACATGTCGCATGAACTCAAGACTCCACTCGCAAATATACGCGAAGGAACCGAACTGTTGATGGACGGCGCGGTCGGTGAGTTGCAAAGCGGTCAACGTGAAGTAACCGCGATCTTGCGCGAGAATGGGATGAAATTGCAGCGGCTAATTGAGAATCTTTTGTCATTCAGCGCCTGGCAGGCCAAAAGCGTCGGCCTGGAGATATCCGAATTCAAATTGCGCCCCTTGGTCAAGAGTGTATTGGAGAACCAGCAACTCACTTTGGTGGCGCAGCGCGTTCGGCTCGATGTGCATGTCGAGGATCTCACGCCGCTTGCGGACCGGGGCAAGGTGCGCTTGATTCTCGATAATCTATTGTCCAACGCCATCAAATTCACGCCGCGTGGCGGCACGATTTCCATTCAGGCGCGCGGTGAACGCGAACAATTGGTGCTGGACGTCATAGACAGCGGCCCCGGAATACCAGCGGACGAGCGCAGCCGGATATTCGAAGCTTTTTATCAGGGAAAGACGCCTCAGGGGGGACATGTCAAAGGAACGGGAATCGGGCTTTCGGTGGTTACCGAATTCGTTAACGCGCACGGCGGCAGCATCGAAATCTTGGCCCCCAAGGCCGGCGGCGCGCATTTTCGGGTGCGCTTGCCGTTGCGGCAGGCCGCACCATCGGCACCCTCCAAGGAAAAAGCCCATGCTGCATAGCAGGTTGCGCCTCGCCGCATGCCTGCTGCTCGGGGGCTGGCTTGGTGCCTGCGCCGCGAACGGCCCGTTTTCGCGGCAGAAGCCGGCCGCCCCTGAGGCCACGGACCGTATGCCGCAGGACCTAGGCCCGATCGCGCCCTTGCTCGAGATGATGAACTCTCTGCCGCAGGGTGACCCGGCCCGCCAGGCGGAAATCTTCCAGTCCGCCAAGGATGCGGCGGATCTGACCCCGACCACCAGCAACCGGCTCAGGTTTGCGCTGGCCCTAGCGACTCCTGGATATAGCGGCAGCGACCCCGTCGCAGCCCAGCGACAGTTGTCGGAACTGCTCGCCAGGCCTGAGACTTTGCTGCCTATTGAACGATTATTGGCCTTGGTCGAGCTCAAAGAAGTCGAGCAGCGACTGATACTTCAAGCTGAGAACAGGCGCATGCGAGACGACGCGCCTCGCGATGAGTCACGCGACAAGCTGCAGGCGATCAACCGTCGGCTAGCCGCTGAATCGGACGAAAATGTGAAGTTGCGCAAGGCGTTGGACGAAGCTCGGGCCAAACTCGAGGCCATCACTCATATCGAGCGCTCGATTAACGATCGCGGCACGAGCGGCTCGCGCACGCCGTGAAGGACACCGGAGATACGGATTTGAACGCTTACTCGAACGCCGCTACCACCTCGCTCTCCTTCGGCCTGCATACCGGCCCTCGAGAAACGCAGACCCCGCAAAAGCGCAAGGCGCGAATTCTGGTGGTGGACGATGATCCAGGGTTGCTGCGCCTGTTGACCATCCGGCTGCGTGCCGAGAATTACGAGGTCGAGGCGGTGGAAAGTGCGGCTTCGGCGCTGGCCTCCTGTGTGCGCTTTCGGCCGGACCTTGTGATCACGGACTTGCGCATGGACCAGATGGACGGCATCGGCCTGCTGAAGGAGCTTCAAAGCCGCTGGCCTGGTCTTCGAGTGATCATCCTGACGGCACACGGCACCATCCCCGATGCCGTGCATGCCACGCAGAGCGGCGCCTTCGGCTTCTTGACCAAGCCGGTCGACAAGCAGGACTTGCTCGATCATGTGCAAAAGGCGCTCAAAGTGTCCGGCTTTGCGCACGTCGATGAGGACTGGCGTTCCAGCATCATCACCCGCAATCAACTCATGGAGGACAAGCTTGCGCAGGCCAACATGGTGGCCGGCACCGATGCGCGAGTATTGCTGACCGGCGAGAGCGGCACGGGCAAGGAGCTCTTGGCGCGCGCCATTCACGAAGCCAGTCCCCGCCGCAACAAACCCTTTGTCACCATCAACTGCAGCGCGATGGCCGAGAACCTGCTGGAATCTGAACTCTTCGGTCATGAAAAAGGCGCGTTCGCAGGCGCCACGCGTTCGCAAAAAGGCTTGTTCGAGACTGCCGACGGCGGCACCTTGCTGCTGGACGAGGTCGGCGACATGCCGATGCGGCTGCAGGTCAAGTTGCTGCGCGTGCTGCAAGAGAATCAGATCCGTCCGGTGGGCGGCGCGGATGCCGTGTCCACCAATGTGCGCATCATTTCAGCCACGCACCGCGATTTGCATGAACTGATGGTCGGGGGCCAATTTCGCGAGGACCTGTACTACCGCTTGAATGTGGTGCACATCGAGATGCCTGCGCTCGGCCGACGCCGCGAGGACATCCCGTTGCTGGTCGCGCATTTTCTGGAACAGATCGCCAAGGAAAGCGGTCAGCGAAAAATCTACGCTCCCGAAGCGGTGGAGCTGTTGGCGACCGCTGAATGGCCGGGCAATGTGCGCCAGTTGTACAACGTGGTGCGCCAAAACGTCGCTCTATCGCATGGCGCAATCATTACCGCGGAAGTCGTACAGCAATCCTTGGGCGGCAATCCTACGCGCCTGCCTTCCTTCGACGAAGCGCGCGACGAATTCACGCGCAACTATTTGTCTCAGATATTGCAGATTACCGGCGGCAACGTCAGCCAAGCAGCGCGCCTCGCGAAACGCAATCGCACGGACTTCTATAAGCTGCTGTCCCGCCACCAACTGCTGCCCGACGATTTCAAGAAGAGCTGATTCGCCAGCCTTCTCAGCCGTAGAACTCCGCCACCGTCGCGACCACGTGGGCCAGTTGCGCCTGCTCTAACTCCGGATAGATCGGTAATGCCAGGACTTCCTCGGCAGCCCGCTCGGAAAGCGGAAAATCGCCGGCGCGGTAGTTCAAATAAGCAAAGCACTTCTGCAGGTGCAAGGGCATCGGATAGTAGATCTCCGTGCCGATGTGCTGCTCCGCGAGCCGGGTGCGCAGGGCATCGCGATTCTGTGCCCGCACGACATACTGGTTGAAGATATGGCGCTGATCCGGCGGGGTCGCCGGGATGCCAAGGCTCGCCCCCAGATCGGCATCGGAGAAGGCGGCATCGTAGTACGCAGCGTTGCGTTGCCGCCCCTGCGTCCAACCATCGAGGTATTTGAGTTTCACGCGCAGCACGGCAGCCTGCAGCTCATCGATGCGAAAGTTGCCGCCGATCACCGCGTGAAAATACTTGGGCTTGCCGCCGTGCACCCGCAGCACCCGCATACTCTCCGCCAGTGCCGGGTCATTGGTGGTACAAAGGCCTGCGTCGCCGAATGCGCCCAAATTCTTGCTTGGAAAGAACGAAAAACAGCCAATGTCGCCGATCGTGCCGGCTCGCACGCCGTTCTTGTACTCTGTCCCGATGGCCTGCGCGGCATCCTCGATCACTTTCAAGCCATAACGCCTCGCAATGGCCATGAGCGGGTCCATGTCGGCCGACCGGCCGTACAAATGCACCGGCATCAGCGCCCTGATGCGCCCGCCGGTGGCCCGGTTGATCAATTGCTCGTCCTGCACCGTACAATGGTCGTCAATGAAGGCCTGCACTGCCTCAGGAGACACGTTGTAGGACAGTGGGTCGATATCGCAGAACACCGGCCGCGCGCCGACTCGGGCGATGGTTCCCGCCGTTGCAAAGAAGGTGAAGGGAGAGGTAATCACCTCATCCCCCGCTCCAATCTCGAGCGCCATCAGCGCCAGCAGCAGCGCGTCAGTCCCCGAGGAGACTCCCACCCCGAAAGATGCTGAACAGTAGTGGGCAATCTCCTCTTCCAGAGAGCGTACCTGCTCCCCTAAAATGAAGTATTGACCGGCGCAAACCTGGTCGATAACAGGCATGACTTCGGCACGAATTTGGGCAAATTGTGCTTTAAGATCAAGCAGCGGAACGTTTGTCATAGGTTCATAGAATAGCAGCCCGGTCGCCCGATTTAACATTGCGGATATAGATCACGCATGAACTAACGGATTTGCCCGATAATGGAGGCTGCATATGTCGCACTTCCACCCTGCGCGAGCATCGACAGCGATCCCTGCGGCTCAAATGGATACCTGATGACCCAGCCGGTTTTATTCAAGCAAAGTTTTCTGATCGCGGTACTCGCCGTCATCCAGGCAATCATGCCTGCGGTGGTGGCGGTCGGTTCGCTGTATGGGACCATCATTCTGCTCGGCAAGGTGTTCGACCGTTCCTCCGAAGCCATCGTCATCGTGGCGGTGTTGTGCGTGGTGCTGATCCAGCCGCCGCGCGAGGTCACGACGCAGATCACCTCTGCCCGCATGTCCGCTGTCGTCGATGTGATTTTCCGCTGGCTGCTGCTGCTTAGCATGCTGCTGGCCATCGGCTATGTCACGAAGTCAATGATTGACTATCCGCGCAGCGTATTCATCACCTGGTCGGTGGTCACTCCGCTGGCGCTGATCGTCGTCACGCTGTTCATGCAAGAAGTCATGCACCGCTTCTTGATGAGCGCATTTGACAGCCGCAGCGCCATTTTCGCCGGTTACAACAACAGCAGCCTCGAATTGGCGCGGCGCCTGACCAATAACCCCGCCATGCGGCTGAAAGTGTCCGGATTCTTCGATGACCGCAGTCCCGACCGCCTCGCCATGGAGCCCGATGCCAATCTGGTCGGCAACCTGAATGACCTCTCCAAGTACGTCAAGGAACATGGCACGGATGTTATTTTCGTCGCGCTGCCGATCCGGCATTTGAAGCGCGTCATGAATCTGCTCGATGACCTGCGCGACACAACGGCCTCGATCTACTACGTGCCCGATATATTCGTGTTCGACCTGATTCAAGCGCGCTCCGGCGAGATTCACGGCATTCCCGTGGTAGCCATGTGCGAAACTCCGTTCTATGGATACCGCGGAGTAACGAAACGGCTGACCGATATCGTGCTATCGGTGATCATTTTGCTGCTGTTCGCGCCGCTGCTGCTGGTCATTGCCATCATGGTGAAGTTCACATCGCCCGGACCCATCATATTCAAGCAGCGCCGTTATGGCCTGGATGGGCACGAGATCGCGGTATACAAGTTCAGGACCATGAGTGTGACCGAGGATGGAGATAGCATCCGGCAGGCATCAAAAACCGACACCCGCATCACCCGCATCGGCGGCCTGCTGCGGCGTACGTCGCTCGATGAGCTGCCGCAACTCATCAACGTCCTGCAAGGCCGCATGAGTCTGGTGGGCCCGCGGCCGCACGCGGTGGCGCACAACGAGGAATATCGCAAGCTCATCAAGGGTTATATGGTGCGACACAAGGTGCTGCCCGGCATCACGGGGCTGGCGCAGGTCAATGGCTGCCGCGGCGAGACCTCGCAGCTGGAAGAAATGGAAGCGCGCGTGAACTACGACCTCGATTACCTGCGGCGTTGGACGCCTATGCTGGACTTCAAAATCATCTTACTGACCGCCGTTAAGGTATTTCGCGACAACAAAGCATACTGATGCCTGCGGTCAGCCACCGCTCGTGAAATAGATACCGCCCCTGCCACGGGAATGCGCTGCGGGCGCAAAGCGCGATCTTGCGCGCCGCTTGAATTTTAAATTCTCCGTTCGGGGCTCCCCAGTCCTCTGCCTCAATCCTGACGTCATGGAAATTCAGGCGTTCACCTACCACGGGGTACTGGCATTTGTAGAACGCTTCCTTGGCCGAAAAAATCAAGGTGACTGCGGCCGGACGCTGCGATGCCGGCAGCGACTCGATCCACGCGATCTCGGTGGGCCCACAGATTCTGTGCCAGATCTCCCCGCTGATAGCTGCGACGACCTCGCTATCCAGCCCTAGGGCATCGGCATACTGCCGCTCAGCCACCACCGCAGCGCACAGCCCCGCCGTATGGGTAATGCTCCCGACCATGGTCTGCGGCCAGACGGGCTGCCGATCAGCGGCCCTGCGGATGGGAAAATCGACAATGCCGAATTGCGCTAATGCCCGCCTCGCGCATAGGCGACCCGCGGCAAACTCGCCTACCCGCTTGGGCACCGCTCGTCCCAGATGTGCCCCCTCTTCGGGCAGCAATAGTTGCGGATCGCAGGGCTCGCGCAGTTCGGCAACGATGGCGCCCGGCCCGAACAAGCGGCTCAAATCCGCAGACAGAGTGGCCGGGTTCATAAGCTATCGTCTCTTATGCTCGGCTTTATTGCGATGACACGAACTTGGCTATATTCCGTTTGGCCGCCGCGGCAGCCTCAAAGGAGTGGCGTTTTCACGGGTACACCAACATCACCCCACGTCTGTTATGCGCCTGAAGGCACATTGTGTATTTATGCTGTAGAAGGCATATATTCAATTTATGCCTTTAACGGCATAT
>JAYTXS010000330.1:0-3117 GCA_043742845.1 Gammaproteobacteria bacterium | reverse complement strand
CACTATCCCGCCGCCTTCATGGCGGCAGTGCTGTCCTCGGACATGGACAAGACCGACAAGGTGGTCATGTTCTTCGATGAGTGCGCCGGTATGGGGCTGACCGTCCTGCCGCCGGACGTGAACGAGTCGGTGTATGCCTTTCAGGTCGCGGGAGTCATGAGTATTCGCTACGGGATGGGCGCCATCAAAGGCGTCGGCGCCTCCGCGGTGGAAGCCATCATCGCGGAGCGCACCGCCAACGGTGCGTTCAAGAGCTTGACGGATCTGTGCCGACGCATCGATTTGCAGCGGGTGAACCGCCGGGTGTTCGATGCGTTGATCCGCTCGGGCAGCTTGGACGGCATTGGTCCTAATCGCGCCAGTCTAACCGCGGAGCTCGATCGGGCCATGCAGTTGGGCGAACAGAATTCGCGCGCCATGAGCGTGGGGCAGGTGGATCTGTTCGGCCTAAGTGCGCCGCAGGACACTATCGTCGCGGACTGGACAGACGCGCAGCGCCTGGCGGGCGAACGCGAGACCTTGGGCCTGTTCTTGAGCGGGCATCCCATCACTCCCTATGAGCCGGATTTAAGGCTGCTCGGGTGCGCACGGCTTGCGGACGTAGTCAGCACTCCCAAGCCAGCGGCTCCCGCCGACGGCGTACGCAGCTGGTCTGCAGGCAAGGCCGCGACGGTTGCCGGTCTGGTGCTGGAGATCCGTCGCCGGCCGAATCGAGTGACACTGATTCTGGACGATCGCAGCGCCCGGCTCGAGGTGAGCTTGTACGAAGAGACTTTCCAACAGCACCGCGACATCATCGTGAAGGATGCCATCCTGATCATCGACGGCACCCTGCGCTTCGATGATTTCATCGAAGCTTGGCGCCTGCAGGCAAAATCGCTGATGGATGTCGATCGTGCGCGGGAGCGTTTCGCGCGCCGCCTGTGGCTGCGCTGGCCCGCTGAATTCGACGCTCCGCAGGGCATGAACCGCTTTGAGCAGATGCTGAAGCCCTACTTGCGCGGCCCTTGCGGGGTTAGCGTGGCGGTGAACCGGCCGCAATATACGGGGCGGCTCAATTTGGCGGAGACTTGGGCGGTGCGCCCAACCCGGGAGCTGCTGGACAAGCTCTCGGCATTGGTGGGGCGCGACGGCTGGTATTTAGTGTATGGTCCACGCAGTGATGTTCGTGGCGAGGAAACGTCTTCATGGCGATGAGTTTTCTGGAATTTGAACAGCCGATCGCCGAGCTCGAGGCGAAAATCGAGGAGCTAAAATTCCTCGGCAAGGATGAGAGCGTCAATATTACGGAGGAAATCAAGCGGCTGCAGTCGAAGAGCAGGGCGCTCACGAACAGCATCTTTGCCAACCTCTCGCCCTGGCAAATCACGCAACTGGCGCGCCATCCGCAGCGTCCCTATACGCTCGACTACGTCTCGATGATCTTTACCGACTGGCACGAGCTGCACGGCGACCGCATGTATAGCGATGACCTGGCCATCGTCGGGGGCCTGGCGCGGCTCGAAGGGACGCCGTTGATGCTGATCGGCCACCAGAAAGGGCGCGACACGAAGGAGCGGGTGCGGCGCAACTACGGCATGCCCAAGCCCGAAGGCTATCGCAAGGCCCTGCGTCTGATGATGATGGCAGAGCGGTTCCGCATTCCCGTCATCACCCTGATCGATACACCCGGGGCCTATCCGGGCATCGGCTCGGAAGAGCGCGGCCAGAGTGAGGCCATTGCGCGCAATTTATTCGAGATGTCGAATTTGGCGGCGCCCGTACTCAGCGTCGTCATCGGCGAGGGCGGTTCCGGCGGGGCACTGGCCATCGGTGTTTGCGATCGACTGGTGATGCTGCAGTTCAGTGTGTATTCGGTTATTTCCCCGGAAAGCTGCGCCTCCATTTTGTGGAAGAGTACCGAGAAGAAAGAAATCGCGGCGGACGCCATGGGCGGCACTGCCGAGCGGCTGAAGAAGCTCGGCTTGGTGGACGAAGTACTGAAGGAGCCGCACGGTGGTGCACATCGCGATCCGCAGGGCATGGCGGAAACCGTAAAGCAAAGCATGCTCAAACATTTGGCGGAGCTGCGAAATCAGCCTGTCACGCAATTGCTCGATGCGCGGCAAGCCCGCCTGCGCGGCTTCGGTGCGTTCCGCGAAGCATAGCTTCTCCTGCGCCGCGCTGCGCGCGGTCCTGGCAGCGCATACGCCGCGCGACGCCACCGGGCTGGTGGTGGCCTTGAGCGGCGGCGCGGATTCGGCAAACCTGTTGGCGGCCGCCGCGTCGTTGCAGGGGAGTTTTCGCGGTTTCGAGGTGCGAGCGGTGCACGTGGATCACGGCCTGCAGGCGGCGGCGGCAGACTTTCGCCACGCCTGCGCGGCGCTGTGCGAGAAATTCAGGATTCCGTTGACTGTGCTGTCGTTGGCGGTGCTAGCCGAGCAGGGTGCGTCGATCGAGGAGGCGGCGCGCGATGCACGCTATGCCGCCTTGGCTGCCGAGCTTAAGCCCGGTGAATGCCTATTGACGGCACATCACAGCCAAGATCAGGCGGAAACGCTGCTGCTTCAGGCCCTACGTGGAGGGGGCTTGAAAGGGTTGTCGGCCATGCCGATCTGCCGTCCCCTAGGCCAAGGCTGGCACCTCAGGCCCGTACTGGAAACCGCGCAGCACGAATTGCTGGGGTTGGGTGCGCACTTGAACGGGGCCGCGACGCCCGATCCCATGAACGACGATGTGCGCTTCGATCGCAGTTATTTGCGCCGACAGGTGTGGCCGTTGCTCGAGGCGCGCTGGCCCGCGGCCGCCGCTACCCTGGCGCGTGCGGCGCGGCATGCAGCCGAGGCGCAGCAGACGTCGCAGACATGGGCAGCCGCTGATGTGAGCAGGTTGCGTGACGGCGACGCGTTGTCGGTGACGGGCTTGCGCACGCTTGCGCCGCTGGCAAGGGTCAGTGCGCTGCGTTTGTGGATGGCCGAGGCGCATGTCGATGCGCCCCCTGCGGCGCGGCTGACCGAGGGGCTGCGACAGATGTTGGAGGCGCAGATCGATCATTTGCCGGCCGTGATGTGGGGAAATAACGCGCTGCGCCGCTATCGGCAGAGAATATTCCTGACGTCCGCGCATCTGCCGCGCCTG
>JAYTXS010000329.1:0-16038 GCA_043742845.1 Gammaproteobacteria bacterium | reverse complement strand
GCCAGCGCATGTTCCTGGGTGGCACAGAACACCAGCGTCTTCTCCCGCTGGTCGATCAAGTCCATGAACAGCTTCACCCGGTAGGCCTCGAGCTCGCCTACCACCAGCTGATAGTCGGGGGTGTAGACGTATTCATCCAGGGTGGTCGCGATCTGCTTGACCTTGAAGGGCGTGAGAAACCCGTCGTTAATGCCGTCCTTGAGAGAGTAAACGTATACCGGCTCGCCGAAATACCGGTAGGTGTCGGCGTTCTCGTTGCGCTTCGGAGTGACGGTAAGCCCCAACTGCACCGCCGGGGAGAAATACTCCAGGATGCCGCGCCAATTGCTTTCATCGTTGGCGCCGCCGCGGTGGCACTCGTCGATTATGATGAGGTCGAAGAAGTCCTTCGGGTACTCGCCGAAATACGGCGAGGGGTGGCCGCTTTTGGGCGGTCCGCTCATGAAGGTCTGGAAGATCGTGAAGAAGACGCTACCGTTAGTCGGCACCCGTCCCTTTTTTCGGATGGATGCTATTTGGGCACCCGAAGCCGGCGATTCAGCATGAACGAAGCTGCGACCCGTGAGACCTGGCTCAGGCGCAATGCAAACAGGAGGGTCTACGCCGGCCAGAGGCCTTCAATTTCCTCGGCCTCACGAATTTTGTGGCGCGAAGTCGCCGTGGCCGTTTCATGGTGGGTCGCAAGACACAGCGGGAACGATTACGGAAGAAGCTGAAGGAACTCAGTGCGCAGCTCTCGATGCTGCGCTCGCACGGGACCATAGCTATGCTCGACTACTGCCGCCGCCACCTCCAGGGCCATATCTAATACTTTGGAGTCAGTGGCAACTTCGGCGGTGTGCAGCGGTATCTGTATGTCGCGCGCAGGCTTCTGTTCCAGTGGCTCAATCGGCGCAGTCAGCGCCGCAGCGTCACGTGGAAGCGATTCACCGAGGCCATTGCTCCGGCGCTTCCCCGTGCGCGGATCATCCATAACCTCTACCCCTCACCACTATGGAAGCCCCAGACTGGGAGCTGGATGGTGTAACTCTCCATGTCCAGTTCTGCGAGGGCGGCGGGCGGTGACGCTCGCCGCTACTCTCCAGCCGCGAAAGAACAATATGTTTCGGGTGCCGACATGGTCAACAACATGGAAGGCAACACGGACGGGCGCGCTATGCGAGCGCCCGAACGGCCCGGCGTGGTCGAAGACCCTGGCATGTGTGGACGTTCCTTGCGCGGGAACCGGGAGATCTTGGGCTTGGCCGGCGAGGTACTGCCGGTCCGCATCGGGAAGGCGAGGAGCCATAGCCGACGGTGAACGGGCCGGAGAAGTCAGACTTCGCCAAAGTAGCGGGGAAGCCGGCGAACGGAGATGAAGGATCATCTCTGGAGTCGGTGGAGCGAAGGGCGCAGGCCAAGGGGAACACGAGCGAGACCTGCACGCGCCGGACACCGAGCCGGGAAAGTGTGTTGACAGGGCTTGAACGTGTACGAGAGCGGGCAAGGACAGAGACGAAGGAGCGGTTCACCGCTTTACTTCACCATGTGGACGTCGATCTTCTGCGAGTGGCATTTTCCTGGCTCAAGCCGGATGCGGCGCCGGGGATTGATGGGCTGACATGGCAGGAGTATGAGACGAACCTTGAAGATCGACTGGTGGAGTTGCACGCACGCGTACATCGCGGCGCCTATCGGGCGCAGCCGTCCCTGGCGCAGCCAGCACGATGCGCTGGATGCGCTTGCATTCGGGATTACCCGTACGAAGGTGAACTATATTGTAAATTGCGACGTCCGGTCGACCTGATACGCAAGTGGTTGAAGGCCGGTGTGGTGGAAGATGGAAAGTGGGCTGCCACTGAGATCGGGACGCCTCAGGGGTCCGTGATTTCGCCGCTGCTCGCTAACGTCTACCGCCATTACAGCTTCGACCTATGGGCCGAACAGTGGCGACAACGCCAGGCTCATGGCAGCGTCATGTACGTGCGCTACGCCGACGATATCGTCGCCGGTTTTGAGTACGAGGACGAGGCACGGCGTTTTCTGGTGGATCTGCGCGAGCGGATGGAGAAGTTCGCGTTAACGTTACATCCCGAGAAGACGCGGCTGATCGAGTTCGGCAGCAATGCCGAGGAGACTCGCACAGAACGTGGGATGGGCGTCGACAAATCTGCTGCGAAGCAGTTCAAGTCCCGATCGAATCGTACCGCCATGCTTCCCGGCGAGCTGTGTTCGGAACGTCGCAGCGATGGCTTGCAGCCCCTCGGAGCGGTGCTCGAGGCAATACATCAGGTCGTGCGCATCTTTGGGCTCCTGTCGGTCTTCATAAGCGAAGGCTTTCAAACACGTGAAACTCCCGATATCCGCATGCTTGACCGTAACGGTGGCAATTCCCCTCTCGTCGAGCAATTCTGCACGGATCTCGGTCTCTTCGTAGAGATCGAAGACCATGGACGAATGCGGAATGTTGAGCGCGGAGATGTTGCCCTCGGTCGGCAAGGCCTGTACCCGTCCGCCACCCACGCGCGGATCCTCCGCGAGAAACTCGAGGATCATCGTCGCGCCGTGTTCCGTCTGGGTTTTCCAGCGCCAAGCGACCTTCTTGCCCTGCTCATTCTCTGCCCGCTCGAAGTACAGCCGTTTCAGATTCGCCTCAAGCGATTCGTAGGCGTCCGTGTCGGCCAGGATCTGCAGGTCAATCACCACGTCCACATCTAGCGTGCCGGCGTGCGGCGGCACCGCCGGGATACGCTCGCAGTCCGCTGTATGCTGCGAAGTGTAGCCGCCGATGTCCTGTGGCTTCGGCATTAGAACCGTATCCGCTCGCGACGAAGATGTTGCGCGAGCTCCTTGGCGCGTCCCTCACTGCGCAGCAGATCAAGGTAAACCTGGATGGGGCTGGCCAGCCAACTCCCCTCGAGCTGCTCTGGAAACAACAGATCGCTGGCCGATTTGGTTTCGAGCACGGAAAAGTTCACGCCTTCCTCCACCACTCGTGCACTGAGCGCCGCAAGCCCCGACTCTAGGGCTGCGCCAGGCATCGCGCGGCATTTCACCTGCGAGATGCTGGAGAGAAACGGCGCGTAGGCTTGCGCGGCCGCTTCAAAACTTACGGCGTAGCTCACGTTGTGAGTGGCGAATTCACGCGCCACGCCTACCAGTAATTGCTCGGCGCGCAGCGCTGGCAGGAAGTAGCGGCGAAGCGCCGGCGTCTTGAGCGGGGTTACGTACTTCGCCCATTGATCGAGCAAGCGGCCTGGCTCGCGAACTTGTCTCCCCTTATGGGGTCCCGGTTCGTTTAAGCTGATTAATTCCAGCCGCTCGAGTTCTGTCATCACCTGCGACACCGTCGCCGTCGACACCTGCGCGCGCTCGGCCAGGTCTTTCCCCGTCAGCCACTCGCGAGGATGGAGCAATAGCGCGTGGATGACCTGGGCGCGTCGCCCGGTGAAAGCGAATCCGCGGCGATCATGCGAAGGATCGGCGTGTCATTGCCGGCGCCATCCAAAGCGTCCATGCGCCACAGCACTTCGCGTGCATCCCGCGGAAAGAGCTCGCGCTTGGCTTCCACGCGCAGGGTGATGTGACGCCCGGCGACTTCCAGCGCTACTTCAGCGTCCGGGCGGTAACCGGAGGAGGTGGCTGGCGCTTCGAGCGACCGCAACTCAGCACGTAGTCCAGGCAGCGCGTTGAGAGCGTCGACCAACGATTGGACAATCGGCTGTTCGGGCAGGGCCGTAGAGAGCATGGGTAGGATTTACTGGCCAGTAAATCGACAAATGACCGGGATTGAGCTCATCTGCCCGACTAAATATATGCAAAACAGATAGCTATGGATTTACCGAGTGCTCAGGGGCAGCCCGGGAGCTGGGCCTTCCGAATCGGGAAATAGGCGAGATGACTCGCCGCTGGCTTCAAACGCCGTGATTACGCCGCTGCAGTTCGCTCAATTCAGAGCTGTCATTGGAACGGGCCAAGCGGGCCGAGATCCCTAGGGCTGCCCAAACGGTGACGGTTACCAGCGCGGTGATGACGGGGTAGTGCCAGAACAGCCAGACCATGGTGGTGGCGGATAGCGCCAAAATCGCCATCAGCAGGGCAATATTCGTCCGCGTTTGTGCCACGTCACTCATGCCAGCTCCCCCCAAGGATCTAATACTGTGAACTACGTCACATCTTATACCTGGTGCGTTGCTAAACGACCATATAGCAAAACCCCTAATGTCCTGGATGGCCGATTCGCTTGGCGGGAATCGCACTAGCCGAGCATGGTTTCGCGTCGCCAGTGGCGGGCGGTCAGCGCCATTAGCACTGCGGCCAGCGTCAGCGACGCTCCGCCGGATACCCAGACGTCGAGTGCGGCCACCGGTTCGTCCTTGAGCACGCTGGTCATCAGCAAGTGCTGGCTCAAGGAGGGGATGAACATCAATGAAGCCTGGGTTTTCAGCGAATAAATGCTGGCGAATGCGATGGGCAGTGTCGGCACCAGCAGCACGCTGGTGAGGTAGGTCTGGGCCTCGCGATAGCTGCGGGTGAAGGAGGCAACCAGGGTCATGAGGGCGGCGCCCAAGGGCACGAAGGGCAGGCAGATGGCGAACAGCCTCAGGGCCGTGCCGAACCCGAGGTTGGCGCTCATCCCCAGTTTCTCCAGCGGCACAAAACGGAATGCAACGACGAAGCCCGTCAGGCTGAGGGCCAGTGATATGCACATATAAGCGCAGGTTGCCATAATCTTGCCGCCCACCAGGCTGGCGCGCGCCACCGGCAGGCTGAGCAATGCCTCCAGGGATCCGCGTTCCCGTTCTCCGGCAGTGGAGTCGATGGCGAGATAAAGACCGCCCATCAGCACCGCGAACAGCACGAAGTAGGTCATGAAGCCCAGCACCGCCACGGCTCGTCCGGCAGGAGTGGCGACATCGACTTCATTGACTGCCACCGGCAGCGCGAGCAGCGGACTCACGCCGCGCACTTGCAGACGCAGCTGCGCAATGCCGCTGGCGTAGCTGCCCAGGATGAGTCGTATGCGATCCACGCTCTTGCGAGTTTGCGAATCCGAACTGTCGGCAACCAACAGCACCGGCGCCGGCATTGCCGCGCTGAATCGCGGGCCGTATTCGGCAGGGACAACGAGCACTACTTGGGCGCTGCCGTTGCGGACGGCGGCGCGAGCTTGATCCTCGGACAGGCGCGCCATGGTCAGCTTGACGCCCTGCGCTTGTAGCTGGCGCGTCAGCCCCGGCGCATAGTCGGCGCCGGACATCGTGATGCGAACCGGTTCATCAGCCTGCACTACGCTCTGATTGAGCATGCGAGATACCATGAGACCGAACAGCAGGGGCCCGAATAGCGGCCCGAACAGCAGCGCCGACACCAACGTGCGCCGATCGCGCAGGTTCTCGCGAAATTCCTTGCCGAACACGATGAGCAGCGCGCGCATCAACTCACGCCTTCGGTGTCGCCGAGTACTTGCAGAAACGCCTCTTCCAGCGAAGCTGACCCGCTGCGCTCGCGAATCGTCTGCACGGTCGCGTCCGCCAGCACTTTGCCGTGACCTATGATCACTACCCGATCGCACAGCGCCGCGACTTCCTGCATCACATGCGATGAGAACAGCACACAGCGCCCCTGGTCCTTCAAGGCGAGCAACATCTCACGCAAGCTGCGAATCGCCATCACGTCCAGTCCATTGGTCGGTTCGTCGAGCACGATGTTGCCGGGGTCGTGCACCAGTGCGCGCGCCAGCGCCGTCTTGATGCGCTGGCCCTGCGAGAAGCCCTTGGCGCGGCGGTCGATAAAACTCTCCAACCCGAGAATGCGTGAAAGCTCCGCGGTGCGCGCCGCTAGGCCGGCGGCGTCCAGACCCTGCAGCGAGCCGAAATAGTGAATGTTCTCGCGCGCGGTCAAGTTGCCGTACAGCCCCGCCGCATGCGGCAGCACTCCGAGATGGGCGCGCGCCTTGGAGATCTCGCCGCGGATGTCGATGCCGTCGATGCGCGCCGCGCCGCTGTCCGGGGTGAGCACGCCGTACAGCATGCGCAAACAAGTCGATTTACCCGCGCCGTTGGCGCCCAAAATGCCGGTGATTTCCCCGTCGCGCGCCACGAAGGAGACATCGCGCACCGCCTCGATGGCGCCGAATCGCTTGCTCAAGTGCGATGCTTCGATCATGGCGCCGGGCCCGTCATATTGACGAAGAACGGCGCGGGGATGTGCCGTTGCAGACAAGTGGCATCGAGCTTCTCCGGCGTCGCGGTGTCGAGAAATTCCGCCATTAACTTCGGTACACAGCCGGTGGCCACCTGGCCATGTCCCTCGCCGCTCAGTACCAGGTGCCGATGATGCGACAGTCCAAGGGCCGCGCGTTCGGCATCGGCGGGCGGCGTGACGGGATCCGCCTCGCCGGACAGCAGCAAGGTGGGTATGTCGCTTCTCAACGGGCTGTGCAAATCGGCGTCCACCGACGCGTGCGGCCACAGTTTACAAATCTCATCGAGTGCGTCCAATTGGTCGGTGCCTTGGTAGCTGCGCGAGATCGCCGATCGATCGAGGCCGGCGGCGCCGAAGAACGGCTGGTCCTCACTGCAGATCACGCTGTTCTGCATGCCGCTGGCGAGTTGATCGCCGACTTGCCGGGCGGTCATGATGGTTTGCGCGGCGAGGCTGCCAAGCGCTCCTTGGGCCGCGCGGTGAATCAACGCCGGCAGCAACGAAGCCTGCGTGGCGCTGTACGAAAGAAATCTCAACGATGCGTTCAGCATACCGCGATTGAATTCGATATTGAGCGGCAGGCCGCTGTTGGGGTCATCGACGATGATCGGTGATTTCTGTGGCCCAAAGCGCCGCAACAACGCCTCCAGATCTTGCGGTAGTTCAGGGTAGGCCGTTGCGCATTCCCTCGACTCGCGGCAGCGCTTGACGATGAGATCCAAGGCACGCTGACCATCGGCAGGCGTGTCGACGCCGATGGCCTGTTCGGGATAAGTCACGCCGTCCAATATCACTGCATGAACAGCCTTGGGATATCGCCGCATGTAAAGCTGCGCCACCCGCGTGCCGTACGACACTGCGTACAGATCGATGGCCGGAAGTTCGAGCGCCACGCGCACCGCCTCGAGGTCGGCAACGGCCGCGCTGCTGGTGTAGAAACGCACGCGGTCACCATACTTGTGCAGACAGGCGAGAGTCGCCTCGCGCAACGCGGGCATGGCGTCGGACACTGCCTGCCAGTCATCCGGATAGTCGCAGTTCAGCGGCGCGGATCCTCCCGTGCCCCGCTGATCGACCAGCACAATGTCGTGATCGCGATTGACCCGCGCGAATGCGCCCGCGAAGCTGGTGTACATGGCCACGGCCCCCTGCCCCGGCCCCCCCGCCAACAAAAAAAGCGGCGCCGCCGTGGCTCGCCGGTTGAGCGCCGGCACCACCGCCACGCTCAAGTCGATGGTCGCTCCCTCCGGACGCGCACGATCTTCCGCAACCTTGAGCACGCCGCAACGTGCCTGAATCGATACCAGCCGCAGCGGATGTTCGAGCCGGCATTCGTGCAAAGGCAGCAAGCCCGCCTGCGGGGTCGGTGCCGCCGCGACTGCCCCGCACGACAATAAACTCCATCCCAACAGCCAGCCACGCCACATGCCAATCTCCGATTTCTTGCGATTGTAGGGGATTCGCTAGCGGTCGCTGCCCGCGACTTGGTAAATTTGCGGCCCAGTCGTTCTTACCCTCAAGGTCTGCCATGTCCGTGATTCGCCAAGCCGATGTGATTGCCAGCGTCGCCGATGCTTTGCAGTACATTTCCTACTATCACACGCCGGATTTCATTCGCGCCATGGGCCGGGCGTATGACATGGAGCAGAGCCCGTCCGCTCGCGATGCCATCGCTCAAATACTCACCAACTCGCGCCTGTGCGCCGAAGGCCATCGGCCCATTTGCCAAGACACGGGAATTGTCGTCGTGTTCGTAAAGGTGGGCATGGGGGTGCGTTGGGATGCAGCGCTCGACCTCGAAGCCATGATCAACGAAGGCGTGCGGCGTGCCTACCTCAACCCCGAGAACAAGCTGCGTGCTTCCATCGTCTCCGATCCCGCGTTCAAGCGCAGCAACACGCGCGACAACACGCCGGCCGTGATTCATGTCGAACTCGTTCCCGGAGAGGAACTTGAAATCACCGTGGCCGCCAAGGGCGGCGGTTCAGAAAACAAATCCCTGTTTGCCATGTTGAATCCATCGGATTCGGTGGCCGACTGGGTGCTCGAGAGTGTTCCGGAAATGGGCGCGGGCTGGTGTCCGCCCGGCATGTTGGGGGTGGGCATCGGCGGCAGCGCCGAGAAGGCCATGCTGCTGGCGAAGAAATCTTTGATGGACCCCATCGATATCGGCGATCTCATCGCCCGCGGGCCGAAGAACGCCCTCGAGGAACTGCGTCTGGAAATATTCCAGCGCGTCAACGCGCTCGGCATCGGCGCGCAGGGTCTGGGCGGCTTGACTACCGTACTCGATGTCAAAGTGATGGACTACCCAACTCATGCGGCCTCTCTCCCGGTGGCGGTGATTCCCAACTGCGCCGCCACGCGTCACATTCATTTCACTCTCGATGGCAGCGGCCCGGCGATGCTCGAGCCGCCGAATTTGGATCTGTGGCCGAAGGTGAAGTGGGCCCCTGACGCTGCATCGCGTCGCGTGTCGCTCGACGGGCTGACGCAAGCACAGATCGCAACCTGGAAGCCCGGTGAGCGCCTGTTGCTGTCGGGCAAGATGCTGACGGGGCGCGACGCGGCTCACAAGCGTATCTGTGCCTTGCTGGATGCGGGTAAGCCGTTACCTGAGGGCCTGGATTTCCACGGCCGCGTCATCTACTACGTCGGACCCGTGGATCCGGTCGGCAGTGAAATCGTGGGTCCTGCGGGGCCCACCACCGCCAATCGCATGGATCGATTCACCGACACCATGCTGGGCACGGCGGGGTTGCTGGCGATGGTCGGCAAGGCCGAGCGGGGTCCGGAGACGGTCGCATCCATTGCCAAGCACCGATCCGCTTACTTGATTGCGGTGGGTGGTGCCGCCTTCTTGGTCTCGAACGCGATTCGCGGCAGCCGAGTCGTTGCCTTTCCGGAACTCGGCATGGAGGCGGTGTACGAATTCGACGTGCGCGACATGCCGGTCACCGTAGGCGTGAGCTCCGACGGTATCTCCGTGCACGACACCGGACCGAAGGCCTGGGCGGGAAAGTTCGCCGGGATTGCGGTGGCGGTGGAATAGCGCAGAGGCTGCGATTGTTTAGGCGGCGCGAGGCTCGCCATTGCCGCAGCGTAGCTCGCGATGCCCGCAAGGGAGGTTCCCTGGCACTTTGGCGGCTGCGAGTTTAGAGTAGCGCCTCTAGAAAATCGTGTGGATTCAGCAGCATGCGTTTTGGGACGGAATACGGGGTGATCGTGATCGGCGGCGGCCATGCAGGCACCGAGGCCGCGCTCGCGGCTGCGCGCATGGGGCGGCGCACCTTGTTGCTTACGCACAATATCGAGACTTTGGGCCAGATGAGCTGCAATCCGGCCATTGGCGGCATCGGCAAGGGTCACTTGGTGAAGGAAATCGATGCCTTGGGCGGCGCCATGGCACTTGCCACCGACGAGGCCGGCATCCAATTCCGTACCCTTAACTCGAGCAAGGGGCCCGCGGTGCGGGCCACGCGCGCGCAGGCTGATCGCCAGCTATACAAACAGGCGATCCGCCGCAGGCTAGAAACCCAGCCGAATCTCGACCTGTTTCAGCAGGAGGCGGCGGATCTTCTGCTCGACGGCGAGCGCGTGGTGGGTGTGGTGACGCAGAGCGGTATCGAATTTCGGGCGCGCGCTGTCGTGCTCACCGTCGGTACGTTCTTGGGCGGCCGTATCCACGTCGGCCTCGAGAGTCACGCCGGCGGGCGCGCCGGTGATCCGCCGTCAATGAGCCTGGCCGCTCGCTTGCGTGAGCTGAATTTGAGGGTGGGTCGTCTCAAGACCGGCACGCCGCCGCGCATCGACGGGCGCAGCCTGGATTTTTCCGTGATGCGCGAGCAGCACAGTGATGAGCCGCGGCCGGTATTTTCCTACCTGGGCACCCGGGCCCAGCACCCGCGCCAACTACCTTGCCACATCACGGCCACCAATGAGCGCACTCACGACATCATTCGCGCGGCCAGCGCCCGCTCGCCGTTGTTCACCGGCCTGATCGAGGGCGTGGGTCCGCGCTACTGCCCGTCGGTGGAAGACAAAGTCGTACGATTCGCGGACAAGCACTCGCACCAAATTTTCGTCGAGCCCGAAGGGCTCAATACCCACGAGATTTATCCCAACGGCATTTCAACGAGCCTGCCCTTCGACGTGCAGCACGAGTTCGTGCGCACCATCGCGGGGTTCGAGCGGGCGCACATAACTCGGCCCGGCTATGCCATCGAATACGATTTTTTCGACCCGCGCGATCTCAAGTACAGCTTGGAAAGTAAATTCCTTTCCGGCTTGTTCTTTGCCGGTCAGATCAACGGCACCACGGGCTACGAAGAGGCGGCCGCGCAGGGGCTGCTGGCGGGCGCCAACGCTGCATTGCTGGCCGATGAGCGCGACGCATGGTGGCCGACGCGAAGTGAAGGTTACTTTGGCGTGCTGGTCGATGATTTGATCACGCGCGGTGCGCCCGAGCCGTATCGCATGTTCACCAGCCGCGCCGAGTACCGCCTGAGTCTGCGCGAAGACAACGCCGACCTGCGCCTCACGGCTCAGGGCCGAAAACTTGGCCTGATCGACGATGCGCGCTGGGCGTTCTTCGAGCGCAAGCGCGAGGCCGTTGAGACTGATGTCGCACGACTGGCGGTTGCATTGGTGCGCCCGGATGACGTGGACGCAGGTCTGCTCGCCAAGCTGGGTGCGCCCCTGCTGCGTGAGACGCATGCGCTGGATTTACTGCGCCGCCCGGAACTCGCCTACGATGATTTGACACAGGTTGCGCACAACGCCGGTGCGCCGTGGCACGACGATGAACGCCTCGAAGCCCAGGTGAAATTGCAGGTCGACGTGCAGGCGAAATATTCGGGCTACCTGAAGCGCCAGAACGATGAAATAGAGCGTCAGCTGCGCCACGAGGAATTGCGCCTGCCGGAGAACATCGATTATGGCGATGTGAGCGGATTGTCGAACGAAGCGCGCCAATGCCTGCGCGCCGTACGTCCCGAAACTTTGGGACAAGCCGCGCGCATCCCGGGCTTGACCCCGGCGGCAGTCTCGCTGCTGCTGGTGCACCTAAAGAAGCGCGACCGGGCGGCTTGACGGGCGCCGCGGCATCGCAGGCGCCGCGCGTCGGCGGCCGCCGGCTGCTGCGGAAAGTGCCTTTTTTCGCAGTTGCAATCGTGATCGCACTAGCGATACCTGCGGTGATTTTCGTAAGTATGGGGGCGTCGCAGCGGCGCGGTCCCGCCGCACTTGAATCCCCAACAATCGTCCTACGTCGTGGCAACGGCGCGGAGCCTGAGAGCCTCGATCCGCACCGCGCGCGATCCGAGGCGGCGCTGACCATCCTGCGCGACCTGTATGAGGGTCTGACTGAAATCGGCCCCGATGGCACGCCGGTGCTGGCGGCCGCAGATCAATGCGCCATTTCAGCGGACGGTCTCACCTATCGATTCCATCTACGACCCTTAAGCCGATGGTCGAATGGCGAGCCCGTGGTGGCTGAGGATTTCGCGGCGGCGTGGCGCCGCTTGGCGGATCCACATACCGCCGCGCAATACGCGCAGCTGTTGGCGCCCGTGCAAAGTGCGCGTGCGCTCGATGCAGCGACGCTCGAGGTGCACCTGGCGCAGCCCACGCCGTATTTTTTGGCGTTGCTGGCACATCCGGCGACGTTTCCCATCAACCGCGCCGTGCTAGAGCAGCGCGGCCGGGCATTTGCCAAGCCGGGAGTGATGGTATCGAACGGTGCCTTCGTCTTGACACGCTGGGATTTCGGCTCGCACTTAGTCGCCGTGCGCAACCGCCATTACTGGAACGACGCCGCTACTCACATCGACGGAGTCGAGTACTACTCCGTCACGGAGCCGACGGCCGAGTTGCGTGCCTATCGCTCTGGCGCATTGGATGTAACCTCGACCATTCCCGGCGCCCAATTTGCTTGGATCAAGGAGCATATGGGGAGGGAATTGCACGTAGCGCCCCAGCTCGGCGTTTACTACTTGGGCTTAAATTTGCGCCGCGCTCCCTTTGCAAGATCGCCTGCGCTACGCCAGGCATTGGCCATGGTGATCGACCGCGAGCGCCTGGTGCGGGCGGTGACGGCTACGGGCGAGTCGCCGGCCTATACCTTGGTGCCGACGCAGACCGCTGACTATTCTCCGCCCCTGCCGGAGTATGCGAGCTGGTCCATGTCGCAACGGATCGCCCGGGCGCGCCAACTGCTGGCGCAGGCCGGCCTGTTGCAATCGCCGCCGGCCTTGGAGCTGCGCTACAACAGCAGCGAATTGCACAGCCGCATCGCAGTGGCGGTGGCCAGCATGTGGAAGGAAGCGTTGGGGGTGGAAACGACGCTGCATGCCGAAGAGTTCAAGGTGCTGCTGCAGGACATCGATCGAGGTGATGTGACCCAAGCGTTTCGTGCCAGTTGGCTTGCGGATTACAACGACGCCTACGGCTTCCTGCAACTGCTGCAAAGCAGCTCCGGCATCAACTTGCCGCACTACTCCAATCCCGACTATGACGAGCTACTCGCGCGGGCGGCAGGTGAGCTCTCGTCGAGTTCACGCCGCGCGTTGCTGCAGCATGCGGAACAGGTGATGCTCGCCGAGCAGCCGCTCATCCCACTGTATTTCTACGTGGCCAAGCATCTGGTCAGTGCAAAAGTCACCGGCTGGCGCGACAATGCGATGAACGTTGTCTATAGCAAGGATCTGACCAAGGCCGGTCAGTAACCAGGGCCCGTCGATCAATGGGAGGTACTGATGAGTAATTTCTACGACTTCGAGGTGCAGGGCCTAGACGGCACCCCGGATATTCTCAAGGCGCTGCGAGGCAAAGTGACGCTGGCGGTGAACGTTGCCAGCAAGTGCGGCTACACGCCGCAATATGCCGGCCTGGAAGAACTCTACGAAGAGCTAAAAAACAAGAATTTCGCGGTGGTCGGATTCCCGTGCAATCAGTTCGGTGCGCAGGAGCCGGGCAGCGCGGCTGAAATCCAAAGTTTCTGCTCACTCACCTACGGCGTGAGCTTTCCCTTGTCCGAAAAAATTGACGTCAACGGAGCCTATCGGCATGCGCTGTATGCCTGGTTGACCGCCAAGGAGAACGGTTTTCCAGGCGATATCGGTTGGAATTTCGAGAAATTCCTCATTGCTCGCGACGGACGGGTAGCCAGCCGCTACCCAGCGGGAATGAAGCCTACGGACGCCACCTTTTTGCAGGACCTGGCGGATATTTTGTAGTGCGCGCCGCTGCAAATGCCACTGCCGCGGTTAAGCGAGTGGCAATTTAGCCGTCCACTCTTTAACATCAGCGCACTATTTGATCCCGTGGCTCGGAGAATTAGATGCTTTCTCGATTGAATGGCCTGGCGTGGCTGGGCATGGCGCTGAGTTTGAGTTGGTCGGTTGGCGCTCACGCCGCGGGCGACGCGGCGCTTGGTCAGAAGAAGTTTTACACCTGCTACGGCTGCCATGGCGTGGAGAACTATCGGAATGCCTATCCGGACTACGCGGTTCCGCGGCTGCGCCACCAGCATGCGTCCTATATCGTGGCAGCGCTGCAAGAGTACAAGAGCGGCGAGCGGCCGCACGCCACCATGCACGCGCAAGCGGCATCGTTGAGCGATCAGGACATGGAGGATATCGCCGCCTATCTACAAGGACCGGAGCCGACGAAGGCCAGTGCCGACGTGAAAGGAAAGACTCCGACGCAGGTGGCGGCCTGCGTGGCCTGCCATGGGGTCAATGGCCTGGGGGTCGAATCGGAGCTGACGCCGAAGCCCGCCGTGATCGGCGGCCAGCACGTCGATTATCTGACGCAGGCATTGGCTGCGTACCACAACGGCCGCCGCAAGAACGTGGTGATGGACGGCATGGCGCAGCTGCTCAAGACCGACGAGGACGTGAAAATCGCGGCGGAGTATTTTGCGAGTCAAGCCTCGCCGTTGACGACGGCGACCACCGGCAGCAAGTAGGCCCGGCCCCGGGCCCAGACCAGGGCCCATTAACCGAGGCCTATGAGGCACCCTTAAGGTGCCGTCGCCTCAGTTGCTTAAGCTCATCAGGAATTGCGCGAACGTCCTGTAGTAGGCGTCTCGATTTTGTTTCTTACGAAAGCCGTGACCTTCATCGGTGGCTTGTAAATACCAGACTTGGCCCCCTTTGCTGCGCAACCGATTGACGACTTGCTCCGCTTCGCTCAAGGGTACGCGCGGATCGTTCTTGCCGTGCACGATGAGCAGTGGGCTCTTGATGCGGTCCACGTTCGTCAATGGCGATATGCGGCGCAGATACGCCCGCATCTCCGGATCGCGTTCATCGCCGTATTCGGCCCGGCGCTGATCCTGACGGTATGGGGCGGTGTTGGTCAGGAAAGTGATGAAGTCGGCAAAGCCCGCGACATCGACCCCGCCACGCAGCCGATCGCCAAAATTCACGAGGGTGGCGAGCGTCAGATATCCCCCGTAGGAACCACCGGACACCACGATATGCTTTGCGTCATACGTGGTCTGCAAATCCAGCCATACCAGGAGCGCGCCGACATCCTTGACCGCGTCTTCGCGCCGCACGCCGTTGTCGAGCGCCAAGTAGCTCTTACCGTAGCCGGACGAGCCGCGCACATTCGGAGCGACGACGGCAAAGCCGAGTTCGTTCACCACATACTGCAGCCAAGGATCGAAGCCGGGCCTGAATTGCGATTCGGGACCGCCGTGCAAGGTGATCAGCACGGGATGCGCGCCCGGAGTCGGCGGCTCGTAAACGTAGACCGGTATTTCGCGCGCGCGCCCGTCGTTGCGGTCGAACGTCGGAAAATGCGCCAGTCGCGGCGTCACGAACTTTGCAAGGTCGACCGCTCCCGGCTCGCTGTGAGTCCAGGCTTCGACGGTATTCGCAGCAATGGTCAGCACGTAAGCATCGCGCGGCCGATTGGCTGACTCGAAGGCGAAGGCAAGGCGATTACCTTCCCAGTCGAAACTCAAGGAGCCGATGATGCCGGGCGCTGGGAGCTTGGGTGGTATCAGGTCCTGGTGGGTGCGTAGGTCGAGCAGATTGAGCTTGTCGATGCCGGCTACGTTGCTCACGTAAGCCAAGTAATGCCCGTCGCGTGAAATCGCCAACTCCTCGATGTCCCAGGCCAGACCGCCGGAGATCAGGGCTTTTTCGCCGTTGAATAGATTGACGTAGCGTAATTGCGCGAACTCACCATCGCGGTCGGAAATCAAGTAAACGCCCTGCCCGTCGCGTGAAAACCTGGCGTCCACGATCCCGACCTTGCCCGGTGTGGCGTCCACCTCGCGTTTTTGTCCGGAACTCAAATCCACCACATACAAGTAGGCTTCGGAAATCGATACGGACTTCAAGACCAACAGCTTGCGGTCATCCGGCGACCAATCCAGCGCAGTCCAGGAGGCGCTGTCGCCGGTGACCACGAGGTGCGGCAGGGCACCCGTTTCCGGTTCGACGACTTCGATGTCGGAGCTCACGCCGTCGCGCGAGGTGCTGAAGAATGCGACCTCGCGCCCAGCGTTCGACCACACGGCGCTGCCATTGCGAGACTTGCCGTCGCTCAGCAGCTTCTGGGAGGGTTCGCCCAGCCGCTGATAGTAGAGCTGGGTATTCTCGTTGCCGCCCGAGTCCTTCGCATACACATAGGCACTGCGTGCCGGATCCGGCGAGAACGCAGCGTGATTGATCGGCTCGCGCTGGAAGGTGAGCTGGCGGCGTTCGCCCGCCGCGCGCTCGACCAAGTGCAGCTGCTCGACGTCGCCGAATCGTGTGGCGATCAGCAGCTGGCCCTTCGGAGAAAAACCAAGCGGCGTCGCCTGGCGCGCATTCAGGTAGGCGTCGAGCTTATCGC
>JAYTXS010000328.1:0-5471 GCA_043742845.1 Gammaproteobacteria bacterium | reverse complement strand
CCCACCCCGTCTGTCCCCGATACGAGTACGGGCTTGCGATAGCGATCCAAGGGCACTTCGACCAAGGCGCCGAAGCCGCCTATGCCACCCAGCACCTCGCGGCGCATGGAGCGCCGTACATGGGGCTTGATGCGTTCAACCAGTTCTTCACCGGCGTCGATGTCGACTCCGGCTTGGGCATAGGTTACGGGGGCTCGCTCAGTCATTCTCTTCCTTTGTTGTCGGCGCGGCAGGCCGGCCAGCTGTGGTATTTTACATGACACCATGCCTAAGCATTTCAGTGTCTTTTTCATTGGGTTGGCGGCTCTTTTCTGGGGCCACGCGGGCTTTGCGCTAACGCGCGCCGAACTGTACCAGGCGACAGTGCCCTTTGCCGAGCGCTGCGAGTCGGCGTCTGCGGCGGCCTTCCAGGCGGCGATGAAAATCGTGCTGATTCGCGTCACTGGGCGCAGCGCGGCCGGAGAGGATCCGGCGCTGGCACCGCTGTTGGGCAACGCGCATCGTTACGTACAGCAGTGCCGTGCGGGCGCCGACAAGCAATTGTGGGTGGCCTTCGACGGGCCCGCGATTGAGCGTTGGCTGACACAGAACAGCCAGCCGCTGTGGGGCCACGAACGGCCGACGACCTTTGTCTGGCTCGCGGCCCAAAACGGCGCGCAAACCGGCACCGTCATCAGTGCCGACGACACTTCCGATCTGAAGGCCGCCATCGATGCAGCGGCCCTGTCGCGCGGCTTGCCGCTGCTTTGGCCGAGCACCGCGGACGTGCAGCGAAATCGAATCGACTATGCCGGGGTGAGCGGTGGTGCGACGTCCACTTTGGCGGAGCTAGGCCGGCGCTTGGGCGGCGAGGGGGTGCTCATCGGCAGAGCCAACGGCACCAGCGCCACTGCCAGCGTGCGCTGGACGCATTTATTCCAGGACCGCAGCAGCGAATATTCTGGAACCCTGGAGGGGGTGAATCGCGCCGCGGACTTGTATGCGGAGCTATTCGCGGCCAGCGGCACCCTGGTGCCCTTCGATATCGAAGTGGTCGGGGTCGGTGATTTGCGGGATTACGCGAGCGTGCAAACGTATCTCGAATCCCTGACGTTCATTTCTCACGTGAGTGTGGTGGCGTTGACGGGAGATACCATCCGCTTTCGTCTGGCGACGCGCGGCGCGGCCGAGTCGTTGCAGCGTACGCTGTCCTTGAACAGCCGTTTGCAATCGATCTCTGCCGGCGACAATGGGATACAGCGCTTTCAGTTCAGCCGTTAGGCCCCTTCCCGTGCAGTGGTCCCCGCGCCAAATTCCCAATGTCATCACCGTCATCAGAATTCTGCTGGTGGCGCCGATTGCCGTGGCTCTCGCGCATCACCAGTTGCTGACCACGATCGTGCTTTTCGGGATTGCGGCGACTTCGGATCTTGCTGATGGTTTTCTCGCCAAACGATTTGGCTGGCAGACCGACTTGGGCGCCGTGCTCGATCCGGTGGCGGACAAACTATTGCTCGCCACGGTATTCGTCACCCTTGCATACATGGGGCTGGTGCCATTGTGGTTGATGGCGGCGGCCGTGGCGCGGGACGCCATCATCGTACTCGGCGCGTTGCTGTACCGCTTGTGTTTTGGGGTGCTCAGCGTGCGACCGTCGGTGGTCAGTAAATTCAATACGCTGTGCCAAGCGGGATTCATCATGGCGGTGGTGGGCAGGGCGGAATTCGCGATACCGCCGGCGTGGATGGTGTTGGTGCTAGGCGCTTTGGTGTTCGTGACCGTGACGGTCAGCGGCATCGACTATGTCTTGATTTATGGCCGGCGAGCATTGAGCCTGCGGCGGCCGCAAATGCATGACCGCGGCGCGGCGCCTCACGTAGACCGACGCCGGTGAGGCAGCTTGCGCTCGGCGTTCGGCTGCGAGCGGAGGCGCTATTCGCGAGTTTCTGGCCGGGCGAAAACGCCGAGGCCGTCGCCGCGCTCAAAGCGTCGACTGCGGAGCCCCTGTGGCTATGGGGAACTGAAGGGACGGGCAAGACTCATCTGTTGCAAGCCGTGTGCGCTGCGGGCGGGAAGGATGCCGCGTACTTTCCTCTGGACCGCTCGCTGGCGCTGCCGCCCGAGGCGCTGGCCGGTTATGAGCGCAGCCCCGTGCTGTGCGTCGATGATGTCGATGCGGTGGCCGGAGATTTGGCCTGGGAGAGGGCGCTATTCCGCCTGTTCAACGAGGCGGCCGACCTCGGCAGCCGGCTGATTTTTGCGGCCGCCGCCGCGCCGCGCCAGAGCCACTGGCTGCTGGAGGATTGGCGCTCTCGAGCCGCAGCCTGCATCGTCTACCAGCTGCGGGAGCTCGATGATGGCGGCCGCATCGCGGCGTTGCAGCTGCGCGCGGCGCAGCGCGGGCTGCAGCTGCCTCATGAAACAGCAGAGTATTTACTGAAGCGTATGCCGCGAGACCTGCATTCTCTGTTCGAAGTCCTGGATCGACTCGATGAGGCGTCCTTGGTGGCGCAGCGCCGGCTCACGATCCCCTTCATTCGCGATGCACTCGAGAAACGCGCAGAAACAAAATCATAGTGCAGAACCAAGCGAAGACGAACAGCAGACTGATGGCGGCTACCCAGCGCGCAGCCGGGTTTGCCAACAGTTCGGTCAACGCAAACGCCAGATAGGGAACGGCAAATAATGTGGCCCACGCGTAGGTGTGGCGTCGGCCGCGCGTTAGACCGTGCAATGGTGCGAGCAATGGCAACACGGCGAGGACGCACAGAGTCCACGGATACCCCGCTGTAGTCCAACCGAGCAGGCTCAAGGCGAGCGCGACCCAAAGCCAGATGGTCAGTGTGCGTGCAGTAGTCTCGATGCTCATGGGCGGCGGCTCATGGATGGCTCTGCAAGCGTGCCGCAAGTGTGGCGACTCGCGTGCCCAGTGCGCGCGCCAGCTCTCGTTCGATTTCCGACAATTCGCCATGACCGCTCAACGCAGCGACATGACTGGCGCCGTAGGGCGTGCCTCCGCTGCGGGTATCGGTCAAGCCGCGTTCGGTGAACGGCAGGCCGACCAAGTACATTCCGTGATGCAGCAGCGGCAGCATCATGGATATCAAAGTCGACTCCTGTCCGCCGTGTAGGGTCTGGGTGGAAGTAAATACACCGGCCGGTTTGCCTACGAGAGCGCCGGATAACCACAGCGCGCTGGTGCCATCCAAGAAGAACTTGACGGGCGCAGCCATATTGCCGAATCGCGTTGGACTGCCAAGGATGAGTCCGCTGCACTCGACCAAATCCTCCTGCACGGCGTAGGGGGGGCCTTCGTTCGGTACCGGCGGCATCACTCGTTCGGTGGTGGCGGCGACCGCTGCCACAGTGCGCAGTCGGGCCTGCATACCAGGGACGGCCTCCACGCCGCGACAGACTTGCCGGGCCAGCGCCTCGGTGCTGCCTTGGCGCGAATAATACAAAACCAGTATTTCGTTCATCGTTACTCTTGCGGGAAATATCTGTGGATTGAGGGTGTGTGCAGCGTTCGCGCAACGGATTGGCTGCGGTTGGGCGCGAATTGTATATCGGCGGCTTGTTTGACGGCTCCGACGGCTGTTGTTAGTGTCTCTAAACACTATGTTGCGCTTCCTCGCTGTATTTGTCGGTGTTGCTTGCCTCGCTGGATGCGCGGGTGCTCCCGTGCAGGAAATGAGCGATGCGCGCCAGGCCATTGCGGCTGCCCGCGCGGCGGGCGCGACCACCGCTTCGTCACCGGATTTCTTCGCTGCCGAGGCAGCAATCGGCCGTGCGGAAAGCCATCTGCAGGCCGAGGAGTTCACGCGCGCACGCTTGGCGGCAATGGAGGCCAAAAATCACGCGGCAGCAGCGCTTGTCAGCGCCAACTCCGGCGGCCAACACGCACAGGCGCCCGCAGCCACGCCCCGCTGACGAAGCGGTTCGAATTGGACTTAGTCACCCGCCGTTTTTCAGTCCTTGGCAAGGTTCAGGGCGTGTATTTTCGAGACAGCAGCCGGGTCGAAGCGACCAGACTTGCCATCTGCGGTTACGCACGCAATCTAGCCGACGGTTCCGTCGAGGTGCTGGCGTATGGCGCCGCAGCCTCGGTGGAGGAATTGCGCGTATGGCTCACCTGTGGACCGCCGCAGGCAAAGGTGCATGAGGTTCGGGAAATGCCGCCCGGCGATGCGCCGTCCCTCTCGGCGGGGTTTAGCGTTCTCTAGAAACGCCACGCCCGCTGCCAGCGCTGCATGACCAACGCCGGATAGGTGGTGCGGCCGACGCTGCCGTTGTACCGGGCAAGTGCGCGGGACCAGTTGCGATTCTCGACCCGCAGGTAGTAGCGCAGAATTTCACAGCCCATGCGGATATTGGGCTCAACCTGCACCAGCTGGTTTTGCACGCCGAGTTGCCGCGGCCAGAACGGCATCACTTGCATGAGGCCGACCGCGCCGGCGGGCGACACCGCCCAGCGATCGAAGCGACTCTCCACCTCGATCAGCGCGAGTACCAAATCGGGCGGCAGCTGCAAAGAGGGATCGCGCTTCGCCTCGCAATACACATGGTTCAGAATTTCCATGCGCGCCTCGTGGGTGGGTACTAGCCGGGTCAGCCGCGGCTCCATCGTCTTGTACCAGACGACCGAATCAAATTTGTCGGCGAAGCAATCGGATCTGCCGATGATTTTTTGCAGCAGTTCCTTCAGCGCCGGATCGCGCTGCTGATCGGCGCGGGCAGACCGCGGCAGAGCCCAGCTTGCTGCCAGAGCAACTAAAGCGCAGACCAGAGTCACGCGCTGCGGGCGCCGCATCGGTATCCTCAGCTATTTAACTTGTCCCGAATGTAGCCTACCGGATCTGCCGCGGATATGTCCGTCGACTCAGGTGCGCTGCGGTGACGGTATTCAAGAGTGCCGGCATCCAGGCTGCGCTCACCGATCACGATGCGGTGCGGGATGCCCATGAGTTCGGAATCGGCGAATTTAACTCCCGGCCGGGCATCCCGATCATCGAGCAACACGTCGATACCGGCGGCGGTAAAGTCCCTGTACAAGGCGTCGGCCGCTTCTTGCACCCGCGTCGACTTTTGATAGTTGATAGGCACCAGTACGACCTGAAAAGGTGCGATCGCTTGCGGCCAGATGATGCCGTTGGCGTCGTGATTCTGTTCGATGGCGGCCGCCACGATGCGCGTGACGCCGATGCCGTAGCAGCCCATGAACATGGTCAGTGCTTTGCCCTGTTCGTCCAACACGCTAGCCTTCATCGCCGCGCTGTACAGTTGACCAAGCTGGAAAATATGGCCGACCTCGATGCCGCGGGTAATTTGCAGCGTTCCAACCCCGCTGGGACTCGGGTCGCCGCACTGCACATTGCGAATATCCACGGACTGCGGCTGGGGCAGGTCGCGGCCCCAATTCACGCCGCGGAAGTGCATGTCTTTTTCGTTTGCGCCGCAAATAAAATCCGCCACGTGGGCGGCGGCATGATCGA